>CAJQNP010000060.1 GCA_905479705.1 uncultured Gammaproteobacteria bacterium | reverse complement strand
GACTATGCGCTGAATTTCACGTGTTTGGCGTTTCCAGTATAATTCGCCAGCATTCGTTCCGGTACGACTGCTGAGCGCCACCCTTTCAGATTAATCAGGAGAAGGTAAAGTGAGTAAGGATAAAGAGTTTTATTCGACATTTTTTGCGCTGATGGGGGCTCTTGCCGTGTTCGCCATCATACTGGTGATCATTGCCGGTAAACTGACCAGCGGTGTGTCAGATTACAAGCCGGACGAAATCGTACTGGAAAACATCAGACCGGTTGGTCAGGTCAATATTGCGGGTGAATCAGACCCGGCCGCGGCGCCAGCCGCCGCCCCTGTTGCAGCAGCGGAGCCCAAGTCGGGTGAAGAGGTTTACAACGGCTCCTGCATGTCCTGTCATGCCACGGGTGCAGCCGGTGCGCCCAAGCTGGGTGATACGGCCGCCTGGGCGCCGCGTATCGCTGCCGGTATGGACAGCCTGGTTGCCAATGTGATGAATGGCTTGAATGCCATGCCGCCGAAGGGTCTGTGCATGGCCTGCTCTGACGAAGAATTGCAGGACGCCGTTCAGTACATGGTGGATAACAGCCAGTAGGTTAATCCCTGCTGCAATGCAAAGGCCGCCTGATGAGGCGGCCTTTTTTGTGTGTGCGGGATAGTTTCAGGATGCTGCGTTTTCGGTAACAACTGATTGCAGCAGCACGTCGACGCTCTTGCCGACGAACTCGCCTGCATCTTCGTGCGGTATCGGTGGGCTGAACAGGAATCCCTGCACCTCGTCGCAGTCGAGTGTTTTCAGGTGCTCGAGTTGTTCCCTGGTTTCCACGCCCTCGGCGATGACCCTGAGACCCATGTTGTGGGCCATTGCAATAATGGCGCTGACGATCGCTGCATCATCGGAATCCGTGGTGATATCACGTATGAAAGACCGGTCTATCTTGACCGTGTTGATGGGGAAACGCTTCAGGTGGCTCAGTGATGAATAACCGGTACCAAAGTCATCGATGGAAATGCGCACGCCGGAACAGTGTAATTCACGCATGGTCGATGAGGCGGCATCGATATCATCCATAATGGTACTTTCGGTAATTTCCAGCTCCAGTTGATGTGCGCAGATGTTGGTGCACTCCAGGGTATCGTGTATCCGCTCCAGCAGGTCGCCTTGTCGAAACTGCAACGCGGAGAGGTTCACGGCTACGGTGAGATGTTCATGCCCGGCGTCCTGCCATTTGCGGATCTGACGACACGCGGTTTCCAGAACCCAGTAGCCCAGTGTGGTGATCAGGCCGGTTTTTTCGGCAATCGGGATAAATTCGTCGGGTGGGATCATGCCCATGGCGGGGTGTCGCCAGCGAAGCAGGGCCTCGACCGAGTTTACCAGGCCGCTTTCGAGGTCAATCTTGGGCTGGTAGTAGAGGTCCAGCTCGTTTCGCTCGATGGCATGGCGCAGGTCGTTCTCGAGTTTGAGGCTTTCCAGTGAGTCCTTGTTCAGGTCCTCGTGATAGAACTGGTAATGACTGTGGTTCTGGAGTTTCGAGTGATACAGTGCGGTGCTGGCGTTCTTCAACAGGGCATCGGCACTGGTGCCGTCGTCGGGATACAGGCTGATACCGGCGCTGCAGGCAAGGTGTAATTCATGTCCGTGCAGGTCTATCTGCGAAGTAATCGACGTGATGATGCGGCTGATGATCTGACCGGTAAACTCCGTGCAATCGAGCCCGGTCAGCAGGATACCGAATTCATCACCGCCGAGCCGGTAGATGGTTGTTATTGCGTTGCCGTCTGTCAGGCGTGCGACCGAGTCGGTACTGCGCAGCACTTCGACGATACGCTCGCCGACAATCTTCAGCAGTTCATCACCAACGGTGTATCCCAGCGTGCTGTTGATGCGTTTGAACATGTCCAGATCCAGCATCATGATCGAGGCATGCTGCCGGTTGGTCTTGCACTGCTGTACCGCGGTGACAATGCTGCTGTAAAACGCCTTGCGGTCAGGCAGCCCGGTGAGTACATCGCTGCTGCTGGCCGGGTCGGTTACGGTTTTTATACCGGCGTCAGCGTGATCGCCTGTTTCCGGGGTGTGTGTGTCGGTGTTTTCCGTTGTATGCCAGTCTTCACATTCTTCCGGGTGCCATGCGGTGACCCGGTTCCTGCCGGTATGCTTGGACTGGTATAGCGCCTGGTCGGCGCGGTCAATCAGTTCGGCAAAATCGGCCGGGTGGTGTTCCATGGTGGCAACACCGAAACTGGAGGTGATCTCGCGCCGTTTGTCGTGAGATTCGTCGCTGATGGTGAGCCTGGCTATGTTTTGCCGGGCACGCTCCGACATCTCGATGGCCTGTTCAAGGCCGATACCCGGCAGAATGATGCAGAATTCCTCGCCGCCATAGCGACAGACCGTATCAGTGGCTCGCACCGAATGGTATAGCGTATCGGCAACTTTGCAGATCACGTCGTCGCCTGCAGAGTGGCCAAACCGGTCGTTGATCGTCTTGAATAAATCGATATCTGCCATGATGCAGGACAGCATGTGACCATCGCGTTGTGCAGTGTTGAACACGGTCTCGTATTTGTCATAAAAGGATCGGCGGTTCAGGCAGTTGGTCAGCGAGTCGCGTGTTGCCAGTTCCTGGAGTTCCAGGTTCTGCCGGCGGATCTCGTCACGTGACTTCTTCAGCATGCCCAGCATGCCTTCAAGCTGCAGGTTCTTTTCTTCACGGCTGGTGACGTCGTCGAAGGTGACCATGACGCCACTCTGTTTACCGTTGCTGTCTTTGGCCGGTGCGCAGTCGACAACGTAGAGCTTTTTGTCGCCGTTACTGTTTGCCAGCATCATCTGTCGTTCCGTCAGCTGGCTGGATTCACGGATAGACGTTACCCAGGGCGCTTCCTGTTCGTAGTCGTTGACGTGTTGCCATGCAAACCTGGAGAGTAGTTTCCCTTTTAACTGTTGCGGCGTCTTGCCCACGATGTCTGCAAAGACGGCATTGGCAATAACGATGCGTTCTTTCCTGTCTATCAGTACGACACCCTCGGTGATGGCGTCGAGGGTCGAGGTGAGTAACGTGGGTGCAACAGCGGCGAGATCGATCTGGTTGTGACTTCGGGAAATGATGAGGAGACTGATGGCGGCACCGAGGACGATGATGGAGGTAATCATGCCGGCGTGGTTGTCGAGGCGAAAACCGAGTGCTTCGCCGAGCAACAGGCAGCCAATCATGACGACCACCAGGCCGATGGTCAGTCGCAGTGACAGGGGAATGCTTAGCATGAATTGCAGGCCCCAGTACGATGTCGGTGCGAGTTGCTTGTCAAAAATAATCCCTTGTAAGTCAGTAACCTGTATCCTTGTTCAGGGGCCGCCTTGTATTACAGGCGAACCCTCGCCGGAATGTCTGCGGCGATCCCCAAGGCTATCGGCACTCACCGGGGTTAATTCAACACGACAATCCGTAGTGGAAATGCCGGCAGACGGGCCTGATTGTCCGGCACTGGCACGGGCAGACATTCACGGGAGCAATTACCGGGGCATATAAAGAAACTAGTGGAGTTAACGATAGTCTTTACTATATAAGTAGGCGGGATCACCGCCCCTCGGTTACATGTGATTTTCTGCCTGGCAGGAGCCATCGAACATGAGCAAGCAATGGATGAAGGCATTGCAGCAGACATCGTTGCTCGATGGCGGAAATGGGGCATACCTCGAGGCCCTCTACGAATCCTGGTTACGCGACCCGGAAAGTGTCGCAGAGAACTGGCGCGTGTATTTCGATGGCCTGCCGCAGGTCAACGGCCAGGATCACGGTGACATCATGCACTCGGAACTGCGTTCCGAGTTTTCCCGACTGACCGGCCGACTGCGCGGCCACCGCATCGCCCGACTGACAGGTGCGCGCCTTGAACAGGAGCGCAAGCAGGTCCGGGTATTACAGCTTATCAATGCCTACCGCTTTCTGGGTCATCAGCATGCCCACATAGACCCCTTGCGACGTGCAGAGCTCGAGCGAATCCCGGAGCTCGACCTGGATTACCACAAACTCTCCGAAGCAGACCTTGACCGGGTGTTCCAGACCGGCTCACTGGTTGGCCCGGAAGAGGCGACCCTGGAAGAGATCCTGTACGCCCTGAATCGCACCTATTGCGGTACCGTGGGCGCCGAGTACATGCACATTACCGAGACCGACGAGAAACGCTGGATTCAGCAGCGTCTCGAGAGTGTCCAGTCACACCCGCAACTGAACCACGAAAAACAGCGCTGGTTGCTACAGAGACTGACGGCAGCAGAAGGAATCGAGCGCTACCTGCATTCAAAATACGTCGGGCAGAAACGTTTTTCCCTGGAAGGGGGTGAAAGCCTGATCCCGCTGATGGGTGAGCTGATCGATCGCGCCGGTGCACAGGGTGCCCGCGAGATCGTCATTGGCATGTCGCACCGCGGGCGACTCAATGTGCTGGTGAATATCCTTGGCAAACTGCCTTCCGAGCTGTTCTCCGAATTCGAGGATGTGCATGACCGGATCCATGCCTCCGGTGACGTGAAATACCACCAGGGTTTTTCATCGAATATCACCACACCCGGTGGCCTGGTGCATCTCGCGCTGGCCTTCAACCCGTCGCATCTCGAGATCGTTTCACCCGTGGTGCACGGTTCGGTGCGCGCCCGCCAGCAGCGCTACCGCGACCGTCAGGGCAGCCAGGTGATGCCGGTGGTGATTCACGGCGATTCCGCCTTTGCCGGCCAGGGCGTGGTGATGGAGACCTTCAACATGTCAGGGCTGCGGGGTTTTACCACCGAGGGTACCGTGCACATCGTCGTTAATAACCAGATCGGTTTCACCACCAGTCGCATCAAGGACTCGCGTTCGACGCTGTACTGTACCGACGTCGCCAAGATGGTGAATGCCCCCATCTTCCACGTGAACGGCGACGACCCGGAGGCCGTGCTGTATATCACGCAGCTGGCGCTGGACTACCGCATGCAGTTCAGGAAGGACGTGGTAATCGACCTGGTGTGCTATCGCCGTCACGGTCATAACGAGGCCGATGAGCCGGCGGCAACGCAGCCCAGGATGTACCGCGATATTCGCAGCCTGCCAACCACGCGCGCCCTGTATGCGCAACGCCTGGCCGGAATGGACATCGTTCCGGCGGACGAATCCGGGCAAATGGCCGTGAGCTACCGGGATCAGCTCGATGCCGGCAAGAGCGTGACGCCGGCCGTTATCCTGCATCAGCACATCAATGCCATGGTGGCGGTCAACTGGAAGTCCTACGTCGGTTATCAGTGGGATGAGCCCTGTGATACCACGGTGCCGCTGCAGGCACTGGAGGCACTGGCCGCCAGCTTACAAAAACTGCCCATCGGTTTTGAGCTGCACCCGCGGGTCGCCAAGGTGATAGAGGACCGCCGCAGGATGGCGGCCGGTGCCATGCCGGTCGACTGGGGGTTTGCAGAGACACTGGCCCATGCGAGCCTGCTGAATGACGGTTACCCGATCAGGATTTCCGGGCAGGACAGCGAACGCGGTACCTTCTTCCACCGCCACGCGGTGCTGCATGATCAGCATAGCGGTGATGTGTATGTGCCGCTGCAACATATCTGCGACTCGCAATCCCGTTTCCTGGTGATCGATTCCCTGTTGTCCGAGGAAGCGGTGCTGGCCTTTGAATATGGCTATGCCACCACCGATCCCGAGAGCCTGTGTGTCTGGGAGGCGCAGTACGGTGACTTTGCCAACGTGGCACAGGTGGTGATCGACCAGTTCATCACCTCCGGCGAGGCCAAGTGGGGGCGGTTATGCGGGCTGACCCTGCTGCTGCCGCATGGCTACGAGGGGCAGGGACCCGAGCATTCATCGGCGCGGCTGGAACGCTTTCTGCAGTTGTGCGTCGACCATAATATCCAGGTATGTAATCCCACCACGCCCGCGCAGTTCTTTCACATGCTGCGACGCCAGATGGTACGTCGCGTGCGCCGCCCGCTGATCGTGATGTCACCGAAGAGCCTGTTGCGTCACAAACAGGCCGTTTCCAGCATGAATGAGCTGGCCAGCGGCAGGTTTCACCCGGTCATTGGCGAGCCGGACGATGCGGATACCGGCAGTATGACCCGGCTGGTGATGTGCAGCGGCCGTGTCTACTATGACCTGCTGGACCAGAGGCAGGCATCGCAGCTGGATCATGTTGCGCTGGTCCGTATCGAGCAGCTCTATCCGTTTCCGTGGCGTCTGCTGCGCGCCGAGCTGGGACGTTATCCCGGCGTCCGCGAGTTCATCTGGTGCCAGGAAGAACCGCAGAACCAGGGTGCCTGGTATGCAACCCGACACAAGTTCGAAGAGCTCATTGGTGCAGAAAACAAACTTGTCTATACTGGCCGCGATGCACTGTCTGCACCGGCGGTCGGCTATGCCAGCCTGCATGTGCAGCAACAAACCGAGCTGGTAAACAAGGCACTGGGTCTGGAGACGCCATGACGACCGAGGTTAAGGTACCTGCACTCCCCGAGTCCGTCAGTGACGGCGTGGTTGCCGGCTGGCACAAGCAACCCGGTGACAGCATCCAGCGTGACGAGGCACTGGTCGACATCGAGACCGACAAGGTCGTGCTGGAGGTGCCGGCGCCACAGGATGGCGTACTGGAAAAGATTCTCTTCCGTGAGGGCGAAACGGTGACCGCCGACCAGGTCATCGGCCTGATCGGTGGCAACGGCGCCGCACAGCCGGCCAGGGCGGTGAACGATCCCGCGGCACAGGCTGTCCCCGGGAACGCCAGCGCGGCTAAACAGGCGGGTCCCGCGGCACGCAAGCTGCTGGCTGAATACCATCTTGATTCAAGCCAGGTCACGGCCAGCGGTCGCAAGGGCCAGGTGACCAAGAGCGATGTGCTTGCCCATGTCGAGAAGGCACAACCCACAGAGGTCGAGGCAAGGCAACCCGAGACCAGGCCCGACAAACCCGTACCGCCGGTCACACCCACGCCTGGACTGCCCGGGATCGAGGAAGACCGCCCGCAGAAGCGCGTGCCCATGTCACGCCTGCGCGCCCGCGTGGCCGAGCGCCTGCTGCAGGCCACGCAGACCACGGCCATGCTCACGACCTTCAACGAGGTCAACATGCAGCCCATCAAGGAACTGCGTGCACGGCACCGCGACTCGTTTGCACAGAACCACGGTGTCCGCCTCGGTTTCATGTCGTTCTTTGTGCGCGCCGCCGCCGAGGCATTGAAACGCCATCCCGACATCAACGCCTCGATTGATGGTGATGACATCGTCTATCATGGTTTCTGCGATATCGGTGTTGCCATCAGCACCGACCGCGGGCTGGTGGTGCCCATCCTGCGCAATGCCGAGTACATGAGCCTCGCTGAAATCGAGGCGGACATTGTCGAATTCGCGGAAAAGGGCCGGGACGGCAAGTTGTCCATGGATGACATCACCGGCGGCACCTTTTCCATTACAAACGGCGGGGTGTTCGGTTCCATGCTGTCGACACCGATACTCAATCCACCGCAAAGCGCCATCCTCGGTATGCACAAGATCCAGGACCGGGCCGTGGTGGAAGACGCTGCCGTGGTCGTGCGCCCGATCATGTACCTCGCCCTGACCTACGACCACTGCATCGTCGACGGCAAGAGCGCCGTTACCTTTCTCAAGACCATTGTCGACCTGCTGGAAGACCCGGCGAGCATGCTGCTGGACCTATGAGATATTCCAGGAGCCTGTTTATAGCCTGTAGGAGCGGATCGCATCCGCGACCCTGCCACGAAAGTCGCGGATGCGATCCGCTCCTACTATCTACATGGGTCTGCATCTATGAACACTGACTACGACGTCATCATCATCGGCGCCGGTCCTGCCGGTTATGTCGCCGCCATCCGTTGTGCACAACTCGGCCTGAAGGCGGCCTGCGTCGACAAATGGCTTGGCAAGGACGGCCAGCCGGTACTCGGCGGTACCTGTCTGAATGCCGGCTGTATCCCG
>CAJQNP010000059.1 GCA_905479705.1 uncultured Gammaproteobacteria bacterium | reverse complement strand
ATGGATCAGCAGCCTTTTCTCTATCCCCCCCTTCATGCTTGCATTGTCATCGATGGGTTACTGGAATGGAAACATCTTCATGGGTTTTGCCATATCGTGCACGTTGCCGGACATGGAGCCGATGATCCGGTTCATGTCCGTGAACTGGGCGTTCAGCAGCTGCAGATTGCCGGTCATGTTGGCAACGTTGCTGTTCATGTACTCGATCTGTGCGACCAGTGCGTGCATGTCGGTGCTGAGTGTGCCGAGATTGCCGTCCATGCTGCGGACAGAGGTATTCAGCGCCGGCATGACAGTGATGCTTTCGTTCAGGGTTTGCATCGTGTCGTTCACCTCTCCGATCGTGCCCGCGACCGTGATAAAGCTTGCTTCCATCTGCTGCATGTAACCTGACATGGCGGTCATGTGTGTGGTGATGTTGGAGAAGTCCTTGGTGAGGATGAAGATCAGGTAGAACAGGGCAAGCCCCAGTATGGACAGGCCAAGCATGCCGAAGCGTATGATCTGCGTGGTGCGGCGGCCGATGCGGATGCTGAGCTGTTCGCGGTATTCCATACCCTTGCGAAAGTCATCCAGCGAGCGTTCCACTATTTCAAGCATTTCTTTTTGATTATTGTTATCCATCGTGTTGCTCCCGGTCTTGCTGATATCAGGTCATGGTCATGTCAGTCTGTGCGTGGTGGTAAACAGGCGCCTTGCAAGGATCTTGCTCAGGTTCTTGAACACCTTGGTGGCGATGTAGGGGTAGCGCCGGCTGAGGCGGTCGAGATTATCCTGGCTCACGCACAGCAGGCGGGCATCCTCGGTGACATCGACGTCGGCGGTACGCTGTTCATAGAACAGGCCGGCCTCGCCAACGACATCGCCACGTTCATGTGTGGCAACCTGTATGCGGCCGTCGTCACCCATGACGGATGTGTTGAGTGTGCCGTCGATGACCACATACATCTCTTCCGCGTTGTCGCCGTCAGTGATGAGGCGCTTGCCCTTCGGCACCCTGATGACCTTGGCCATCAACGCAACGATGCGTGCCTGTGATTTCTTCAGCCCCTTCAGCAGGGGTATGGATTCCTGCGGGTTTTCACCGAGGTCCAGGGTAAGGGCGTCCCACAGGGTGGTGAAGCGCACGCTTGCACACAGTGCCGGCGTCAGCAGGAAGTCGCTCAGCCAGGCAATGGCCAGCGAATAGGATGCCATCAGGCCGACCTGTGCCTGCATGCGCAGGTCGCTGGTCATCAATACCAGGAAGCCCAGGCACAGGCCAATCGATGTGAAGGTGACCGGTCTGCCGACGGCCTTCATGGCCAGCAGCGTTGCCTTTCTGTCATCGGCGTGGCGGCGCACCTCGCGATTGAATCGCGAGAAGTAGTGAATGGTGTCGTCGATCGCAATACCCAGCACCATCGGGGCGATCAGGCTGGTACTCGGGTTCAGGCTGATGCCGAAGAAGCCCAGTGAACCGAAATAGACCAGTACCGGCACGACATTTGGCAACAGGGCAACAAAGCCGATGCGCTGTGACATGAACATGATGGTCAGAATCGCATAGACAAATATGAGCGCGAGGCCGACGCTGCGTGCCTGCCCGACGATGATGTTAGTCAGTGTCTCGCTGACGAGTACCGGGTTGCCGGTAACCGTTGCCTTGAGATGCCCGGGTAACAACTGCAGTTGCGGCTCTATGCGTTCCAGCAGGACGGACATCCTGTCCGAGTTGATGACGCGCGAGCGCACCACGATATTGGTTGTCCTGAAACGCGAGTCCACGATCCGGTCGAGTTCGTCACTGGAGCTCAGGAACAGCAGTTGCGTGATCAGTCGCTTGCTCTCCGGAATGGCAAAGTGCCCGGGGTCATTGTCGTTGAATGCCTGGTTGATCTGCATCAGGTAGTCGGCAACAGACATTGTGCCACCGATCTCCGGCTGTGATCCCAGCCAGTCCTGCAAGTCACGCAGCGCCTGCAGACTTCGCGGGTCCTTGAAGGTATCCGGGTGATCACCTTCCACGACAATGTAGAAATGATTGGCGCCACCGAGGTGCTCGTTGACGATATCAAAGCCCTTGCGAACATCCGAGTCGGGATCGAAGTTGGTAATCGACTCGGTACTGACGTGGATCCTGGTGATGCCGAAAATTGCGAGCAGGCAGAGGATGCCAAAGCCTATGAAGATGGCGCGCCGGTGCTTGAGGTCAAACAATGCCACGCGGTCGACAAACCTGTCGAAGCTACCGCCATTGCCTGATGTCCCGGCATCCTTCCACTTTCCCGGATGGCGGTCCAGCGCCTTGAGCAGGGCCGGCGCGAAGGTGATGGACAGCAGCGTGATATAGACGACCCCGATAGAGGCGAATACGCCGAATTCCTTGACGGCATTGATGGGATTGGCCATCAGCGCGATAAAACCCGCAATCGTTGTCAACCCGGTCAGTACCACCGGCAGCGTCATGTGCTTCAGCGTTTGCAGGATGATTGGGTCGCTCGATTCGGGATTGCGGCGCTGCTGGTGGTACTCGGACGTTACATGTACGGCGTAGGAGAATCCCAGGATCATCAGCAGGGGCGGCACCAGTACCGAGATCATGCTCAGCGAGTAGCCAAGTGCAGCGATCGTGCCCAGCGTCAGGATGACCCCGATACCGACAGTGAGTAGCGGCGTGATGACGCCGAGCACGGTGCGAAACGATATTGCCAGAACGATGGCGAGGATGATGGTGATTAATGGCGGCGTCCAGACAAGATCATCAACCAGCAGGTCAACCATGGCGAACTTGAAGAAGGGCGAACCGGTCATGAAGATTTCATGATCCCCCTGTTCTTCTTCAACGATGGCCATGATCTGTTCGTGGATGCCGCCCTGGATGTATTCCCGATCGGAGAAGTTATTGAAATACACCACCAGCGCGGTGACATCCCCCGACCTGGAGACCAGGTTGCCGGCATAAAACGGGTTGCTCATGACGCGCTGCTTTATGGTGGCGAGGTCCGCGCTGCCTTCTTCAAGAGCGGAAAAGAATGGCGAGATATCCAGGCCGTCCTCGACGCTGCGGATGTCGACAGCGCTGGTCAGTGACAGCACATGACGGACGGGTTCGAGGTCGTTGATGCGCCCGGTGATGCGCCTGATCGTGTCGGTTGATGCCTGTGAAAAGATATCGTCGCTGGCGACAGTGATGATCAGTGTTTCGTCGCTGCCGAATATTTCCCGCGTCCTGTCGTAAAACTGCTTGGCCGCTACGTTCTCGGAAAACAGGCGATCGGCCGACGGGTCGATGTTCAGGCGCATGGCGCCGCTCAGCGGGTCGACGATCGCGGTCAGTGCGAGCGCGGTGAGCGCCAGGATCGTCGCCAGTGTGAGACCAGTGTGGCGTGATACCAGCCAGGCGATTTTCGTGATAAAGCCCATTAGTCAGCTTGAATGGCAGGGACCTTGATCTTCTTGAGTTGTTCCGGATCAAACAGGGCGTCTTCCAGCGGGACATCGATGTGCACGTCCTCGACGATCATGCGTGTTTCCGTCTTGTCGCGCAGGTCCTTCATCAGTAATGCGTGCGGTATGAAGATATTGCCCTCGTTGCGGATGTCGTCAGCGTTGATGGTCAGTACCTTGCGCAGTTGCTGGTCCTTTTCGAACAGTTCCGTTCTCAGGGATACGCAGGTCTCGACGTCAATATAAGTGGTGATACGGTCGTAACCGGAATCGGCTTCCGGGTAGCTGTTGATGACATGCACGGGCCGCCCCCCGAGCAGTGCGTCGTCTGCCTGCTCGGCCCTGAGGTCGGAGAACACGCCGTGCAGCCGTTCATAATCCTCGTAGGAAAAGTCGGTACCGAGGATCGAGCTTGATATGCGTTTCGAGGTGATTTTGCGTACCTTGAACAGGCCCGGCATGTACATGTACATGTCGTTCTGCGGGCTGTTCTCAATGATCAGAAAACGTGCGCCGCGAATATCGGCCGGTTCGTTGAAGTGCATCAGGATGCGCGCCGGGCTGCCCGGAGTCCGTTTCAGGTAGGTATCTGCCTGCAGGACCTGCTCGTAACCGCTGCGATCCCTTGCGCGCAGTTCAATGGTCTGTACCGAGCCGCTGGCCGGTGAGTTCTTCTCGATGCAGGCCGTGACGACCTCGGGCAGTTCGACGCCCTGTACCGTGGTGGCAAGCAGTGACAGCGTGGCAATTATCAAGGTTCTGGACATGATCTGGAATTCCGAATCTTATCTATTAGAGTCAATATGTTATATGGGTGTCTTAAAGATGGCAATTAAATGACGTCAGGCCATAGTATAGGCTGTCCGTGGCGCAAGCCCCATGATGTTTTACACTGGGCATGTGCCCTTCGGGAAACTAAAATAGCCTGTGTTGTCCAAATTCACGGGCGGCGTCATCGGGCAGGAGCGTGTTGCGAGTATGCAGGCGGGTAACTATAGCTTGAAGTGGCTGGGACACTGGTTGTTCACGACCGGTGCCATGCTGTTTGTAGCCGGGTCTGCTGTGGCGAACCCGGCGCTGGGACCGGTCGAGGTGCTGCAGAGCATGACCGACACCCTGGTCGAAATCGCCGAGCAGGACCCTGGCGTTGTCAACGACATACCACGCCTGCGCGAGATTGCCGACGATGTCGTACTCACCCATGTCGATCTGGAGGGCCTGTCCCGCTGGGTGCTGGGAAAATACTGGCGCACGGCCACAGCGCAGCAACGCGCGGCGTTTATCGCCGAGTTTCGCGAAATGCTGCTGGGTAACTACCTGCGTTCGGTATCAGCCTACGAGGATAATGCCGTTCGTTTCATGCCACTGCGCAACAGTGGGCACAAGGACAGGGTGGTCGTCAACGCCGAGGTTGACCAGACCAACGGTCCAACCGTACACGTGGCGTTTCGCATGCGCCGTGCAGGCGACCAGTGGCTCATCTATGATGTCGCCGTCGAGGGCATTAGCCTGGTTGCGACGCATCGCAGCAGTTACTCCCAGGAGATACGTAACAGAGGCATGGACAGCCTGATCGCCCGGCTGCGTGTGCAGAACACCAGGAACAGCCAGGAAGAGGCGAAGTTGCTTTCCGTAGAATCCGAATAGGTTTGCTGTTGCCCGTTAGCGTCACCCGGTTTGTATGGCCGCGGCAAACTGGCCGTCGATCAGGAACACGCCAGCGTTGCCGACAGGCAGGGCAGACCACGATTGCCATTGTGCCCCGTGATCATGTAGACATTGTCGTTGCCCGGCCGGGTGATGATCTCGATGTCATCAGGTGAATCGTCGACGCTGGTATTCACCGGGAAGGCTGTCAGCAGTGCGCAGCTGGCAATCCACAAGCGCGAATACCCTGTATTTCTGTGATTCCTCCTGGTCGATGACCCTGCCTAGTGCCCGCGCAGCAGTCGCTGTTTGCTGCGTGACCACTCGCGGTCCTTGTCGGCAGTGCGCTTGTCGTGACTCTGCTTGCCACGGGCGAGGGCGACTTCCAGCTTGACGCGGCCTCTTTTCCAGTACAGCGCCAGGGGTATCAGCGTGTAGCCCTTGCGTTCCACGGCACCGATCAGCTTGTCGAGCTCCCGCCGGTGCAGCAGCAGTTTGCGGGTCCGGATCGGATCCGCAGTGATGTGGGTCGACGCGCTCAGCAGGGGGGATATGTGAAAGCCGAACAGCCAGGCCTCACTGTTCTTGATGACGATGTAGCTCTCCGTCAGCTGTGCGCGGCCCTCGCGCAGGCTTTTTACTTCCCAACCCTGCAGGGCCAGTCCGGCCTCGAAGCGGTCTTCTAAAAAGTAGTCATGCCGGGCCTTTTTATTCAGCGCAATGGTGCTGGAACTGCCTTTTGACCTGGTTTTCTTGTTCGCCATGCGCGCAGTATATCAACCTGCTGGCGTGTGCGTACCGGCGTATGTGCAGTTGAGATCGCGGGTTAATTCGCGGACAATGCCGTGCCAGCAACCGGGAGAAGCACAGCATGGCAGGCGAGCGGGAGTCCATACACGGCCAGTGGTCCAGTCGGCTGGCGTTTATCCTTGCGGCGACCGGGTCGGCCGTCGGCCTCGGTAATATCTGGAAGTTTCCCTACATCGCCGGCGAGAACGGCGGTGGTGCCTTCGTGCTTGTCTACCTGTTGTGTATCGCTGTCATCGGTATTCCGATCATGATGGCCGAGGTGCTGTTGGGTCGTCGCGGGCGACAGAGCCCGATCAATACCATGCGTACCCTGGCCGCCGAGGAGGGCGCCAGCAAATACTGGAGGCTGCTCGGCTGGGCCGGTGTGCTCGCCGGTTTCCTGATTCTTTCCTATTACAGTGTCATTGCGGGCTGGGCAATGTCCTACGTGTTCCGTACCGGCAGTGGTCTGTTCACCGGGCTGACTGCGGATGGCGTGCAGAGCATCTTCAATAACCTGATCAGCGATCCCGAACGACTGCTCGCCTGGCACACGCTGTTCATGGTCATGACCATGATCATCGTCGCGCGCGGCGTGCGTAGCGGTCTGGAAAAGGCGGTGAAATTACTGATGCCGATCCTGTTCGTCATCCTGTTCGTGCTGGTTGGTTATGCATGGAACAGCGGGGCCTTCGACGAGGGTGTGAAATTTCTGTTTCAACCGGATTTCGGTGCGATCACGGCGAACGGTGTGCTGATTGCCATGGGACACGCCTTCTTTACGCTGAGTCTTGGTATGGGTGCCATCATGGTGTACGGCTCCTACCTGCCGGGCGATGCCTCCATTGCCAAGACCTCGATTGCCGTGTCGCTGATGGATACGACGGTGGCATTGCTGGCCGGCCTGGCGATTTTCCCGATTGTGTTTGCCAACGGCCTGGAACCCGGTGCCGGTCCCGGGCTGATCTTCCAGACACTGCCGATCGCCTTCGGGCATATGCAGTACGGCGCTTTCTTCGGCATGCTGTTTTTTGTACTGCTGGTGTTTGCGGCCTGGAGTTCGTCCATTTCGCTGATCGAGCCCGCTGTCGCGTGGCTGGTGGAGAACAAGGGCATGACGCGAGTCTATGCCTCGATCGTGGCCGGTTTTGCGACCTGGGCGATGGGGCTGCTGACTGTCCTGTCGTTTAACCTGTGGTCGGACGTCAAGCTGCTGTCGATGATCGAGGTGTTCGAGGATTACACGCTCTTTGACCTGCTGGATTACCTGACTGCCAATATCATGCTGCCGCTGGGTGGCCTGTTGATCGCGGTATTTGCTGCCTGGAAGATGTCGCGTGCGTCGAGCGTGGATGAGCTCGGCATGGGCGATCGTTTTTTCTACCGGCTGTGGCGATTCCTGGTGCGTTACATAACGCCGGTTGCGGTTATCATAGTATTCCTGAATGCCATCAGTCTCATATAACCTGGCAGTGAACCACTACAGGCGAATCTCTTGGACGTAGTTGACCGTTCGGCACTGGTGCACTACAGCAACGATGAAATGTTTGCGCTGGTCAGTGACATCGATGCCTATCCACAATTTCTGCCGTGGTGCAGCGGCGCGCGGGTGCTGTCGCATGAACAGCACGAGATGTGCGCGCGTATCGATTTTTCCGTGAGTGGGGTCAACAAGTCGTTTACCACGCGCAACCAGCTTCAGCCCGGGCGTGAAATCAGCATGCAGCTTGTCGAGGGTCCATTCAGTCAACTGGAAGGGCGCTGGCGTTTTGAACCGCTGGGTGATGCCGGCAGCAAGATTTCCCTGTTTCTCGAGTACGACTTTTCCAGCAAGATGGTGAGCCTGGCTGTGGGGCCGGTGTTTAACAAGATCGCCAACACGCTGGTGGATGCATTCCAGAAACGCGCGGTCGAGGTGTATGGTGCCCGCTGACAGTATCTGCGTTGAAGTGGTGTACGCGCTGGCGGAGCGCCAGGTCATCGTGCGGATGGATGTTGCGCCGGATGCAACCATCGACGCGGTCATCAGGCAGTCCGGAATCCTCGAACAGTGTCCGGACATCGACCTGACAAAGAACAAGGTCGGTGTGTTCGGCAAGCTCGGCAAGCTGTCAGATACCCTGCATACCGGTGACCGGGTAGAAATCTATCGCCCCCTGATTGCCGATCCCAAGGAAGTGCGCAAGCAACGCGCCGCACAGGGAAAGGCGATGAAGAAGGGCGCCGGCAGCTGATCAGGCCCTGTTACCGGCGATACCCCGGTTTAAACCTGCGCCACAATGACGAATTAACCCGGGGTTGCCTAGTAAGTGCCTTCTGCAGGTTGGTCGGGATTCGCGGGTTGCTGCGGTGGCCTGTTGGTGCGGCTGTATTTGGGATCCTGCTCGCTGGCATAGCCGACTTCGCCGACCTTGCGGAAGGTCATCCAGTGCCACAGCTTGTTGAAGATGCCGGGGTCGATCCGTTCCTCGGGGGGGACGACCAGTGTGACCTGTTGCGGCCGGGTGTTGGCCGCAGCACCGGCCTCATCCGGGCGCAGTGTGCCGCTAATGCGTGCCAGCTCGTCGTTCTCGAAGAACAGCGTGACGCGCTCCTGGGTGCGTTCACCGTAGCCAGGTTCCAGCATGTAGATATAGTCCCAGCGGTCCTGGTGAAACACGTCGGCGACCATCGGTGAGCCCATGATGAATTGAACCTGGCGGCGGTTCATGCCGGGCTCCAGCTGATTAACGTCTTCCTGGGTAATGACATTGCCCTGTTGTACGTCAATCTTGTGTATCAGGTGGTAGCGTGAGCAGGCGGCCAGGCTCAGGCTTGCAATGCAGGTGGTAATAATGAGAAGCTTTTTCATTCGCAGACAGGTCGCGTGGTTGAAATTTCCGGTCGCATAATACCGCAACTGCGCAGCCAGTGGCATCAAAACAGGAGTGGGAACAGTGGAATCCAGCGAACTACGCAAGGCAGGGCTCAAGGTAACGCTGCCGAGGATGAAGATCCTCGACATCCTGGAAAATACCGGCAGCCGGCACCAGAGTGCGGAAGATGTCTACAAGGCACTGCTGGATACCGGCGAAGACATCGGGCTGGCCACGGTCTACCGGGTGCTGACGCAGTTTGAAGCGGCCGGTCTGGTGACGCGCCACCACTTCGAGGGCGGTCACTCCGTGTTTGAGCTCAATGAGGGCAGTCACCACGACCACATCGTGTGCGTGAAGTGTGGCAAGGTCGATGAGTTCATTGATGAGACCATCGAGAAACGCCAGCAGGACATCGCGAAAGGGCTGGGTTACGAGCTAACCGATCACTGCCTCTATATGTACGGGATTTGCAAGAAGTGCCAGACGCTATAAGGCGCCGTTGTTATTGCCGGGTGTCTGCGCGGTGACAGGTTTAACCGGTCCTGCGGGTCTTCCTTTTCCCGGCCGCCTGTTTTCCTGATCCCTGTCCAGACTGCAGCATCTCGCGGGCATGCTCCCGTGTCTGCGCGGTGATCTTCACCCCCCCCAGCATGCGTGCCAGTTCATCGATGCGCTCGTCGTCATTGAGCGCGCGTATGCGGGTGCGCGTGGTGTCCTTGCCGGAGAGCTTGCTCACCTGTAACTGTTGATGCGCGAGTGCCGCGACCTGTGGCAGGTGTGTGACACACAGGACCTGCCGGTCGCTGCCCAGTTCGCGCAGTTTCTGGCCAACGATCTCGGCGACACCGCCACCGATACCGCTGTCGACCTCGTCAAAGATCAGGGTAGGGATGGTCTCGCTGCTCGCTGATATCACCTGGATGGACAGGCTGATGCGTGACAGTTCGCCACCCGAGGCAACCTTGCTTAATGGCCGCGCGGGCTGGCCGCTGTTTGCACTGACCATGAACTCGATGTCGTCCAGGCCGGCAGGACTGAACCTGGCATCCGCACGATCCCTGACCTCCACCGCGAAGACACCTCCCGACATACCCAGGGTCTGCATGGCCCCGGTGATGGATTTAGCAAAAGTTTTCGCGGCCTTCTTGCGTTTCGTGCTGAGCTGCCGGGCCGTGTCGAGGTAGCCCTGCTCAAGTGTTGCCAGTTTTGCCTGCAGTGCCTCACGGTATTCACCGGCATGCTCGATGCGATCAAGTTCCTGGCTAATGCGCTCCGCAACGGCCGGCAGCTCGCGGGGATTGCAGCGGTGTTTGCGCGCCAGGTCATGCAGGGTGCCTATGCGCTGTTCCAGCCACTGCAGGCGCTGCGGGTCGATATCGAGGCGGTCGGCATACTGGCGCAGCGACTCGATGCCTTCCTGCACCAGCACACTGGCCTCGCCCAGCAGTTGTGTGGTCTCCTGCAGGCCCTTGTCGAGTTCAGACAGGTCGCCGAGCTCATCCAGCGTCTGGCCGAGCAGCGAGACAACCGCTGCACCTTCATCTCTGTCGAGTTGTTGTAGCCCGCGTTGTGATGCTTCCAGCAGTCGCCCGGCGTTGGCCTGGCGTGCATGCTCCTCATCGATGCCGTCAATGTCTTCACGGCTCAGGTCCAGTGCCTGCAGCTCCTGTTGCTGGTAGCGCAACAGGTCGAGGCGTGCATCGCGTTCAGCATCATCCCCGAACAGGCCCTGCAGTTCGGCATCGGCGCTTTTCCAGTCGCCGTGAATGGCAGACAGTTTGTCGAGTAACGGCTGGTGTGCAGCAAAGGCGTCCAGTAACTGCCGTTGCATGCCGCTGCGCAACAAGGACTGGTGCTCGTGCTGGCCGTGGATGTCGACCAGTTGTTCGCCCAGTTCGCGCAATGACTGCATGGCAACGGCCTGGCCATTGATATAGCCGCGTGAACGTCCTTCCAGGTTGATGATGCGGCGCAGCTGGCATTCACCGTCCCGGTCCAGTTCCTGGCTGGCCAGCCAGGCAATGACGGCCGGCTGGTCCTGGATGTGAAAGCCGGCGGAGATTTCCGCGCGTTCGCTGCCATGACGTATCACCGCGCTGTCGGCGCGGTCGCCCAGCACCAGGCCGAGGGCATCCACCAGGATGGATTTGCCCGCGCCGGTTTCACCGGTCAGTGTTGTCATGCCGCCTTTTAGCTCGACCTCGATCTCGTCGACAATGGCCAGGTTGCGTACGTGTATGTGTGTGAGCATGGTCAGTTGCCTGTCGTCAGGGTTGCTCGCTCCAGCTCAGTTTCTCGCGCAGCACGGCAAAGTAGTCGTGCCCGGGCGGGTGCAACAGGCGCAGTGCGTGGTCATGTTTGCGCACGGTTATGAGGTCGTCGGCTTCCAGCGACTGGTTGACCTGTCCGTCACAGGATACCGTGGCCTCGAGCGTGCCCTTGTGAATGATGATCTCGATGGTGGATTCATCGTGCAGCACAATCGGCCGGTTACTCAGGGTATGCGGGCAGATGGGTACCAGCGTGATGGCATTGAGTCGCGGGTGCAGGATCGGGCCACCGCCTGACAGGGCGTAGGCGGTCGAGCCGGTGGGAGTGGAGATGATCAGGCCGTCGGAACGGTTGGTATTGAGAAAGTGGCGGTCAATGTAGGTATCCAGCTCGATCATGCGCGCGATGTCTTTCTTGTGTACCACCACATCGTTCAGCGCTGCGCTTTCGCCAAGCACCTTGCCATCACGGGTGACGGTCATGTGTAACAGCGTGCGCTGTTCCTCGGTAAAGTCACCGGCAAGGATTTTCCCCAGCTGTTCGGGCATCTCCTCGGGTGACACATCCACCAGGAAGCCGAGACGACCGAGGTTGACACCCAGCACCGCGATACCGGACTCGGCCAGGCTGCGTGCTGCATTGAGCAGGGTGCCGTCGCCACCGACCACGATGGCGAGGTCGCAGGTGTTGGCCAGGGTGTCGCGGTCGACCACGGCATGCGGACTGTCCGGGAGAATGTCCCGGATCGTGTCATCGAGCAGGATCTCGACGTCGCGCTGTTCGAGGTCATCAACCAGGGCCTGCAGGCTGGTGCTGACCTGCCGGTCCTCGGTCTTGCCAATCAGGCCAATGTGTGAGAATCGCGATTTCATAGGGGTTCCGTACGGTTAGGGTGAAACTAACATGACTCAGGGGTTGCGCCAACATGCCCGGGTTTTGAGCCGCCGCTGGCAAATCGCTGGCTGGCACTCTTCCTCCCGGAGTGCTAAATCAATTATCATGTCACCACGGTGTTGACCAGATAACTGCCTTGCTATGTCCGACTCACAGCCAGAATTACCCGACCGCGCACAGCTGATGCTGCGCTCGTTGATTGACCGCTATGTGCGTGACGGTCAACCGGTGGGCTCGCGTACCCTGGCCCGGGACCTGGGCCTGGATCTGAGTCCGGCGACCATCCGTAACGTCATGTCCGACCTGGAGGAGCTGGGCTTCATCAGTTCACCGCATACCTCCGCGGGGCGCGTGCCGACCGTGCAGGGCTACCGGTTTTTTGTCGACACGCTGCTGAAAGTACAACCCCTGGACAGCCGCTCGATCGAACAGATTCGACTGGAACTGTCACTGGACCAGTCTCCCAAGGACCTGGTCGAGTCGGCCTCCGGCCTGTTATCGGGGATCACACAAATGACCGGCGTGGTGACCCTGCCCAGCCATGAACATGCCCTGTTCAAGCGGGTGGAGTTCCTGCCCCTGTCGGAGAATCGCGTGCTGGCGATACTCGTGACCGGCGAGGACGAGGTGCAGAATCGCATGCTCAGGACCGAGAAGCTGCACAGTCCCGCCGAGCTGCAACAGGCCTCCAACTACCTGAATGCCATGTTTGCCGGCAAGGACCTCGCCGAGGTGCGTGCGACCCTGTTACATGAAATGCAGGAAACGCGCAGTTCCATGAACAGCATGATGATGACCGCCATGCAGATGGCTGACCAGGTGCTTGAGCTGAACAAGGACGAGGACTTTGTCATGGCCGGGCAGACCAACCTGATGGAGTTTCAGGAACTCTGCGACTTCGACAAATTGCGCAAGTTGTTCGATGCGTTTAACCAGAAACGCGACATCCTGCACCTGCTTGACCAGTGTGTGCACAGTGACGGCATCCAGATATTTATTGGTGAAGAGTCCGGCTACAAGATGCTGGATGAATGCAGCATGGTGACGGCGCCGTATTCGGTCAATGGCGAGGTCATGGGGGTGCTCGGTGTGATTGGCCCGACACGCATGGCCTACGAACGGGTCATCCCGATCGTCGATGCCACGGCGCGCCTGCTGGGTGCCGCCTTGAATCACAAGGAATGACCCCCCATATCGGCTCTATATCCGGCCCGCACGGCCTGGCCGGGACCCGTTTGAATACCAGAACAATGGAGTGATGTATGCCAGAGAAAGACAACATGACGGAAACTGATCAGGACGAGCTGCTTGACGATGTCGGTGGGGTTACGGATGAGGCGGATGCGCCGCTGGATCATGTCGAGCTGACGGCCCTGCTGGTGGATGCGCGCGGCAAGGCAGATGAACACTGGGACATGGTCGTGCGTCTGCAGGCCGATCTGGATAACCTGCGCAAGCGCGGCGAGCGCGATCTCGCCAATGCCCACAAGTTCGCGCTGGAACGCTTTGCCGGCGAACTGTTACCGGTAAAGGACAGCCTGGAGATGGGGCTGGCGGCCTTCGATGCCGAGGGCGCCGATCCCGCCAAGTTGCAGGAAGGGGTTGCCCTGACCCTGCAGATGCTGACCTCGGCGCTGGAGAAGTCCGCGATTGTCGAGGTGAATCCCCAGGATGAACGCTTTGACCCGGATTTTCACCAGGCCATGTCGATACAGGAGCGCGACGACGTCGAGCCCAATACCGTGGTCACCGTGGTGCAGAAGGGCTACACCCTGAACGGCCGCCTGATTCGCCCGGCCATGGTCATCGTCTCCAGGGCGCCCTGAGAGGGCTGATTTTGGCCTGCAGGCTTGATTTCATCGAGCGTCGCCCCCATCTAGGGCTTAACAGCTAAATTAATTTATTGATATATACATCAGACATTTACGTGGAGAAAATAGAAAATGGGCAAAATTATTGGCATTGACCTGGGGACGACCAACTCCTGTGTAGCCGTCATGGAGGGGAAAGAAGCCCGGGTTATCGAGAACAGCGAGGGCGATCGCACCACGCCCTCGATTGTCGGTTTTACCGACGGTGACGAGGTACTGGTTGGCCAGGCGGCCAAGCGCCAGGCAGTTACCAATCCCACCAATACCGTGTACGCGGTGAAGCGCCTCATCGGTCGCCGTTTTGAAGAAGACGTGGTTCAGCGCGATATCGACCTGGTGCCGTACACCATCGTCAAGGCGGACAACGGTGATGCCTGGGTCGAGGCCCAGGGCAAACGCATGGCGCCGCCCGAGGTCTCTGCGCGTATTCTGCAGAAGATGAAAAGCACGGCCGAGGACTATCTCGGCGAGCCGGTCACCGAGGCCGTCATCACGGTGCCTGCCTACTTCAACGATTCACAGCGCCAGGCAACCAAGGACGCCGGCCGCATCGCCGGTCTGGACGTCAAGCGCATCATCAACGAACCGACGGCCGCCGCACTGGCCTACGGCATGGACAAGAAACGCGGTGACTCCAAGCTTGCCGTGTACGACCTCGGTGGCGGTACTTTCGATGTCTCTATTATCGAGATTGCCGACGTCGACGGCGAACACCAGTTTGAAGTGCTGTCCACCAACGGTGACACCTTCCTCGGTGGTGAAGACTTTGACAAGCGCCTGATCGACTACCTGGCCGACGAGTTCAAGAAGGACCAGGGCATGGATCTGCGCGGTGACCCGCTGGCCATGCAGCGCCTCAAGGAAGGTGCTGAAAAGGCCAAGATCGAGCTGTCTTCAAGTCAGCAGACCGATGTGAACCTGCCGTACATCACGGCCGATGCCAGTGGTCCGAAGCACCTCAACATGAAAATGACGCGTGCCAAGCTGGAATCACTGGTCGATGAGCTGATCGATCGCACCATCGACCCGTGCAAGATGGCGCTCAAGGACGCCGGCCTGTCGGCCAGCGACATCGATGATGTCATCCTGGTCGGTGGCCAGACGCGTATGCCGAAGGTGCAGGAAACCGTGCAGAATTTCTTCGGCAAGGAGCCGCGCAAGGATCTGAACCCGGACGAGGCCGTGGCCATCGGTGCCGCGATCCAGGGTGGTGTGCTGGGCGGTGAAGTCAAGGACGTGCTGCTGCTCGACGTGACGCCGCTGTCACTGGGTATCGAGACCCTCGGTGGCGTGATGACCAAGCTGATCGAGAAGAACACCACCATCCCGACCAAGGCGAACCAGGTGTTCTCGACCGCGGACGATAACCAGTCGGCCGTGACGGTGCACGTGCTGCAGGGTGAACGTGATGTTGCGACGGCCAACAAGTCACTCGGTCGTTTTGACCTCAGCGATATTCCACCGGCACCGCGTGGCGTGCCGCAGATCGAGGTGACCTTTGATATCGATGCCAACGGTATCCTGCATGTGTCGGCGAAAGACAAGGCGACCGGCAAGGAACAGTCCATCCAGATCAAGGCATCCAGCGGTCTGTCGGACGATGAGATCGACAAGATGGTGCAGGATGCCGAGGCGCATGCCGAGGAAGATCGCAAGTTCCACGAGCTGATCGACGTACGCAACCAGGCCGACGGTCTGATCCACGCGACCAACAAGTCGCTGACGGATCTCGGCGACAAGGTTGAAGAGTCCGAGAAGAAGGACATCGAGGCCGCCATCGAGGCCCTGCAGGAAGTCATGAAGGGCGATGACAAGGAGGCCATCGAGGCCAAGGTCGCCGCGCTGGGCGAAATCTCCGGCAAGCTGGCGGAGCGTGTCTACAAGGAACAGGCAGAGCAGGGTGCAGCTGAAGGTGGTGCGGCACCCGAGGCCGAGGCCGGGGCGTC
>CAJQNP010000058.1 GCA_905479705.1 uncultured Gammaproteobacteria bacterium | reverse complement strand
TGCCTTTCGACCGGGCAGGCAGAGACGTGGCCAGGCGGGCGCGAGCCTTCATCGACGGACACTATCGCGAGCCCATCCGCATGAAAGATCTGTGCCATGAGACGGGGCTCAGCATCCGGACCGTGCAACGTTGTTTCAGGCGGTATTTTGGTGTGACCGTGACGAGTTACCTCAAGGCTGTGCGTCTGGATGCCGCCCACTGTGACCTGGTCACTGCAAACCCCTCGCGGGAAACCGTGACGATGATTGCACTACGCAACGGGTATAACCACCTCGGACGGTTCTCCACCGAGTTTCGGGAGCGCTTCGGGCAGGTGCCAAGGGAAGTGCTGAAGATTCAGCCCCTGGTGTCGTCAGTTTCGAGGTGGTCCGCAGACCTCTACGCTCAGGAGATTCCTGCGTAAATCTGTCCGGCACTGAGAGTACATGATGAAGCAAGGAACTAAGAAAATGCTAATTGCGTACCGGATTCTGATCTTGATCACGGTCGCCGGGCTGGTTCTGGGCGGGTGCACGGTGGGCCCGGATTATGTGCGCCCTGAAGCCGACGTCAACCCCTCATGGCTCGAGACGTCCCCGGCGCTCTCGGATGAGCCGGCCGAGGTCCGCGACTGGTGGATGGTGTTCGACGACGCCGTGTTGACGGCGCTCGTCCACGACGCATATGAGCAGAACCTCACGCTGCGCGCGGCAGGGTTGCGCGTGATCCAGGCCCGGGCCGCCCGCGGCATCGCGGTCGGCGAGTTCTTCCCGCAGGAGCAGGCTATCAGCGCCGACTACCTCGCGGCCACTCTCAGTGAAGTCAACAGGAATCAACAGCCGATCCTGGACTGGCAGGCGGCGGGCTTCAGCTTCGATGCGGCCTGGGAGCTCGATCTCTGGGGCAAGTTCCGCCGCAACATCTACGCCGCGGACGCGGCACTCCTGGCGTCGATTGCGGCCTATGACGACGTGTTGGTAACCCTGATCGCCGAGGTCGGGCTGACCTACGTGCAGATTCGGACCTTTGAGCGGCGTATCGAACTCGCAAAGGTCAACGTGGCGCTGCAGCGCGAGTCGCTGGAACTCGCCGAGTCGCGATACCGTAATGGCAAGGTGTCGCAGCTCGATGTTAGCGAGGCGCGAGCGACGCTGGCCAACACCCAGGCCATCGTACCCGGGCTCGAGTCGTCGCTGCGCGATGACAAACTGTCACTGGGGGTCCTGCTGGGTCGAACGCCTGGCGAGCTCGAGCAGTCGCTTGCCGGCGGCTCGGGCATTCCCGTTGCCCCACCCGAGATCGTGGTCGGCGTACCGGCGGACCTTCTCCGGCGCCGGCCGGATGTTCGCGCCGCCGAGCGCGCCGCGGCGTTCCAGAGCGAGCAGATCGGCATCGCGACCGCCGACCTGTTCCCGTCGATCGCCATTGCGGGCGGAGTGGGGCTGGATGCTTCGACGGCCTACGGCGTCGATCTGTCCGAGCTCTGGAACGGCAGTTCGATCACCGGTTACATCGGCCCGTCGTTCAGCTGGCCGATCCTCAACTACGGCCGGATCAAGAACAACATCCGCGTGCAGGACGCGGCCTTCCAGGAGGCGGTGGTGAACTACCAGAACGCCGTGCTGCGGGCGGCAGCGGAGGTCGAGTCCTCGCTGTACGGCTTTATAAAATCGCGCGAGCAGCTTGTCTTCCTGTCCGAGAGCGCGGAGAGCGCGCGGCAGTCACTCGAGCTGTCGGCCATGCAGTACACGGAGGGCGAGATTGATTTCCTGCGCGTCGACATCGCCGCTGCCAACCTGACCCGGCAGCAGGACAGCCAGGCGGCCGTTGAGGGGCTGGTCGCCGCACGCCTCATCAGCGCGTACAAGGCGCTCGGTGGCGGGTGGGAGTTGCGTGTCGGTAACGAATTCATCCCGGAGGCGACCGCCGGGGAGATGCGCAGCCGGACCAACTGGGGCAAAATCCTCGATGATCCGGACTACTCAAACAGGACGGACCTGGGGTTCCAGCGGCCGGCAGATACGGACGACACCTATCTTGCACCGCAGGCGGAGACCGCGGCCGGCCGCGGGGACAGGGAATAGCCATGTTCGGCGGCGCCCCAACAGAGGTCCAGATCCTCGGCCTGTACATTCCGCCGCTGTTCGTGGCGATGACGGCCGGACTGTTGTGCTCAATCGTCCTTGCCAGGCTGCTCAACCGGACGCAAATTAGCCGCTTTTTCTGGCATCCGCCGCTGGCCAACGCCGCGCTGTGGTTGCTGGCAACAGCACTCATCGCCCTGTTCATCATCTCACCGTGACCCATGACCATGACAAACTCACCCGACATCATGAATAATATTAAGTCCAAACTGCCAACACTCCTGCTGGTCCTGGTGGCCGTCGTAGTGGCGTATGCGGTCTACCAGCGCTGGGTACACAACCCGTGGACACGCCATGGACAGGTGCGGGCGGAAATCGTAAAGGTCGCGCCCCGGGTATCGGGCTACATCGTCGAGATCGCGGTGCGGAGCAATCAGTTCGTCCGCAAAGGCGATTTGCTTTTCAGGATCGATCCCAGTTCCTATCAATTGGCTGCTGACGGGGCGCAGGTCCGGTTGCGACAGGCCAGGGAGGGTGTCGCTGCGTTGGAAGCCACGGTCCAGGCGGCCGCAGCCAGGGTGCTGCAAAGCGAAGCCGGCGTGGTGGCCGCGCGGGCCATGATCAACCAACAGGAGGCGGCGCTGTCGAACGCCAGATCGGAATCCGGTCGCGCGACGCGTCTTCTCGGTGACAAGGCGGGTTCGGTGGAAAACGCCGAAAAGAAAGCCGCGATGGTCCTGGAGCTGCAGGCGGCGGTCGACAGTGCACGGGCCGCCTTCAGCGAGGCCGAGGCCGCAGTGGCTTCCGCGCAGGCTGGTCTCGACCAGGCGCGGGCCAACCTCGGCGAACCCGGCGACGCCAATGTGCGCATCCGCGAAGCCAAAGTCCAACTCGAGGATGCCGAACTCTACCTGGGCTGGACCTCGATGTACGCGCCGTTTGACGGATACATCACCAACCTGGAAGTCAATGAAGGGCAATTCGCGGCTGCCGGACACCCCATCGCAGCGTTTGTCGACAGCAGTTCGTTCCGCGTGGATGGCTATTTCCAGGAGTCCAAGCTGAAGCATATCAAGCCGGGCGATCGTGCGGTCATGAACTTGATGAGCCATCCGGACATCGAGCTGACGGGAGTCGTGGACAGCATCGGTTATGCGATCAATCCGCCGCATACCGCCAGCACCGAGGGAGCATTGTTCCTGGTGCCCCAGATCCAACCGACGTTCGACTGGATCCGTTTGCCGCAACGCGTACCGGTGCGGATCCATCTGGAGGACGTTCCCGGGGACATCCAGCTGGTGTCCGGGATGACAACCTCGGTGGCGATCCGGCCTTCGCGGGGAGACTGAGGCGTGCAGCGCCTTCTGCCGAAACTGGATGCAACCGGTGTGCAGCTTGCGCTCAAATCCTGCCTTGCGATCGTCCTGTACCTGACAATCGCGTTGCTGCTGGACTGGAAGACGTCATATGGAATGATCCTCTGCGTCGTGCTCCAGACACCCGCCCTCGGGGCGACCCTCAAGAAAGGCATCCAGTACGTCGTGGCCACCCTGAGCGGCGCGCTCGTCGGCCTGGCCCTGATCGCGCTGTTCGCCCATGATCGCGATGTCTTCATCGTGGCCGCGGCGTTGCTGGTCACCTTCAGCACGTACTGCCAGCAAATGAGCCGCAACTCGTACGCATGGCTGATCTTCAGCGTGACCTTCATCCTGGTGGGCTTTTTCTCCAGCATGGCCTTCGACTACTCGTTCCAGATCGCTCTCATGCGAGCATCAACCGTCTGCCTGGCGTGCGTCGTTACGTTTCTCGTCCACGGGCTATTCTGGCCCATTCAGGCCGGGAAG
>CAJQNP010000057.1 GCA_905479705.1 uncultured Gammaproteobacteria bacterium | reverse complement strand
GGGAGTTCCATCACCGCTCTCCGGGGAATGACCGCAGGACCCTTCCGGGGACGGTGTCCTGGGGCCGGGAAGAGCGGCGCTTGCGCGACCGCCGTACTCTCACGATGGACCGCTGAACCTGTCTGCAGAGTGGGTCTACCGCTTGATTGCCTGGTTGCCCGCGGCGACAGTCTGCGGGCTGACAAGTACAAACGAGTGGGTCTTGTTCTTCACGCAGTTTACCTTGCTTTCCTCAAGCATCTGGCATTCCAGTACGTGCTCAATGCCCCAGCCGGTTTGAACAGTAAATGATTCTGCGCTGTTATCCATGCCACCGATTTCATCACTGTCGCTGGCCGCCTTGTTGTCCTGGTTACTGCTGGCGTCTATAACAAGGTTACGGTACGACACCTGGAAGGAACCATCGCGTGAGAAGTCTCGCATGATGGACTTTGTCTTGAACTTGACGGTGCCGCTGGCTGATTCCCGGGTCTGGTTTTCACTGTAACAGGCGATCTTGCCTTTTTCTGTGCGGCAGTTGTTGATCGCAGAGGGCAGATAGGAGACAGGTTCACTGTCCCGGCTCCATGCTGCCACCATCAGATCCTCGATACCGAATGTCTTTCCGGCCCCGGCCGAATCCTCCTTCCCGGCAAGCGCTGCGGACCTCTTCGCGGCTGCAGGCGTCTTTGCTGCAACCTTGCCGGACGAAGCAGGGCGGGACTTGCTGGCCGATTTCATTTTTTCGGTGACCTCGATCATCTCGCTGCGGGCCTGGTTGAAGCCGCCGTCGACTGCTTTTGAGTACCACTCGAGCGAAGTGTTGTAGTTGCGCTTTACGCCCTTGCCCGAGGCATACATCTTTCCAAGGTAGTATTGTGCTGCCGCGTAGTTCTCGTCTGCGGCCTTTTTGAACCACGTGTAGGCGGTCTTCTTGCTGGCCTTGACCCCGGTGCCTTCATAGTAGATCAGGCCAAGCTTGTACTCGGCCTTGACGAAACCCTGGTTGGCTGATTGTTCGTAGGATTCTGCTGCCTTGACGAGATCGATGTTGGTTCCAACACCTTCGGTGTACATGTTGCCGAGTTTATACTGGCTTTCCGGGTTGCCGGTACTTGCGCTGGCGGTTTCCTTTTTAAAGCGTTCCTCGTTGGCCTGTAGCAGTTTCAGGCGACTGATGGCCTTGTCGTTCTGTTGCGCGGCGGCTTTCTGGTACCAGTCGATTGCCTTTGTTCTGTCGGGGCTGACGCCGCGGCCATTCTGGTACATGGAGCCGATGTCGAACTGTGCGGAACTGTTTCCCTGGTTGGCTTCCTTGAGTTTTTCCTTGAAGAGGGTCTGCCAGACATCGTTGCCGGCCGTGGCAGCGGAGCTTGCGAACAGTAAGGCGATGCCGAGTGTAATGTTCTTCATGGTGATTACCTGCACAATTGGCTGAAAGACATACAGTTTCTGTATACAAGGTGTCTATCGGCGGCAGGGATATGCGCTTGAACAGGCGCCCGGGAGGGGCTGTCTGATCGGATAAATAACAGTAGGTATGCATTATAACCTGCTGTTATTTATATTTAATGTTTGATGTTAACGGTAGTGCTCAAGGTGCTGCAGGACGCGCTCTTCCAGCCAGTAGCGCGGTTTGAATGGATTGCCGCCTGTGACGAACCCGACATGGCCGCCGTGCCTGGCAAGTTCCAGGGTGACAGCCGGGCCCAGTTCAGCGTGTTCGGGAAGGGCCTGCGGCGGAAGAAACGGATCATCAAGCGCCTGCAGTAACAGGGTCGGTATCTCGATGCGCTTGAGGAATTGTTTACTGCTGGACCTGGCGTAGTAGTCATCCACGTCCAGGAAACCGTGCAGGGGGGCGGTGACCTCATTGTCGAACTTGTGAAACGAGTCCAGTTCGTCCAGTCGATCGAGTGGGAAAGGTGGCTCGTGCCGCGTTGCCTTGATCGAGACAGAGCACCTGAGCCGCTTCAACAGGTGGTGCTGGTAGATACGTGAGGCACCGTTACCGAGTTTTACTGCCGCCTCATGCAGGTCAAACGGGACCGAGATTGCAATGGCCGTGGTAATGGCTGCGTCGCCTCCCTGTTCACCAAGCCACTTGAGCAGGACATTGCCGCCCAGGGAAACCCCGATGGCGGCAAGCGGCTTTCCCGGCCGACGTTTCCTGATATGCCGGATCACGGCATCGAGGTCGCCGGTGTCGCCGGAATGATAACTGCGCGGCAGGCGGTTTGGTTCTCCGCTGCAACCGCGGAAATACATCAGGCCAGCCGTGTAACCGCTACGCTCGAGGGCGCACAACAGGCCGCCGGTGTAATGCGATTCAAGTGACCCTTCCAGTCCATGAAGGATCAGGACCGTCATATCGCCATTGCTGGCAGTCCAGTCGATGTCGACGAAATCCCCGTCGGCCAGTTCCAGGCGCTCCCGTGTCAGGGCGGGTGCCTGTCTTCGGCGAAACAGCGATGGATAGAGCGTTTGCAGATGAGGGCCGGGTAGCCACCACGCGGGGCGGAATGTGCTGTCACGGATCATCTGTGTCTTACAGGTGTGGCCTGTATCAGGGCTTTACCCGGTTATCGATCAGGTCACTGACCACGCCGGGATCAGCCAGTGTTGAAGTGTCACCCAGCGAATCCATATCGTTGGCTGCAATCTTGCGCAGAATGCGTCGCATGATCTTGCCCGAGCGTGTCTTTGGCAGCCCCGGCGCCCACTGGATGATGTCCGGTGTGGCAATCGGGCCAATCTCTGCGCGCACGTGTTTGACGAGTTCGGCGCGCAACTCGTCGCTGGGTTCTGCGCCGTTCACCAGTGTCACGTAGGCATAGATCCCCTGGCCCTTGATGTCATGCGGGAAGCCGACAATGGCGGCCTCGGCAACGCTGTCGTGCAGGACGAGGGCACTCTCCAGTTCCGCTGTTCCCAGGTTATGTCCGGAGACAATCAGGACGTCATCGACGCGCCCCGTGATCCAGTAGTCGCCATCCTCATCGCGGCGTGCACCGTCGCCGGTAAAGTACATGCCGGGAAAGGCGCTGAAATAGGTATCGATGAAGCGCTGGTGATCACCGTAGACGCTGCGCATTTGTCCCGGCCATGGCCGGGTTATGACCAGGCTGCCTTCGGCGGCGCCCTCCTGGATCTTGCCTTCAGCATCGACAATGGCCGGCACGACACCGAAGAACGGCCGGGTGGCGGAGCCGGGCTTCATTTTGACGGCGCCGGGTAGCGCTGTGATCATGTGGCCACCGGTTTCTGTCTGCCACCATGTATCGACGATCGGGCAACGTGCGTCACCGACCGTGTGGTAATACCATTCCCAGGCCTCCGGGTTGATCGGTTCGCCAACGGTGCCGAGCAGTTGCAGGCTTTCCCGTGAAGTGCTCTTCACGGGGTCGTCACCCATGCGCATCAGCGAACGCAGTGCGGTGGGTGCAGTGTAAAAGGTATTGACCTTGTGCTTGTCACAGACCTGCCAGAAACGCGAGGCGTCCGGGTAGGTGGGTATGCCCTCGAATACCAGTGAAATGGCACCGTTGCACAGCGGACCGTAGACGATGTAGGAGTGACCGGTAACCCAGCCAACGTCGGCGGTACACCAGTATATATCGCCATCGTGGTAATCGAAGACGTACTTGTGGGTAATGGCCGCGTACAGCAGGTAGCCACCGGTGGTATGCAACACGCCTTTCGGTTTGCCGGTGGAGCCGGAGGTGTACAGGATAAACAGCGGGTCCTCTGCATCCATAATCTCGACCGGGCAATCGGCGGATACGGATGCCGCGATATCGTGATACCAGACATCGCGGTCTTCATGCCAGTCTATGTCGCCCGAGGTGTGGCGT
>CAJQNP010000056.1 GCA_905479705.1 uncultured Gammaproteobacteria bacterium | reverse complement strand
CGAGTGCCGTGATGCTTGCCAGTAACAGGTTGATGATCACACCGGCACCGAACAGCCAGGTGAAGCAGATGGTGCCGGGCAACAGTGCCAGCAGCACGCGCTGCATCATCACCGGTACGCTGTCGGAGACGGGCAGGTGCGGTGAGCTGTAGGTCCTGAATTCCATCAATCGTCCGCTGACTGTGTGCTGCTCTCGCGACGCCGCTTGTCGGCAGCATCGATCAGCTGCTGTTGTTCGGCGGTCAGATTCTCGGTGTTCTTCGTGGTCGCGTGGCTTTGTTCCTTCTTGCGCTTCACCCGATCCAGCGCGGCCTGAATGGCGGCCTTCTTGCTGGCGCCGCTGTCATCCTCGCCGGCAAGCGCCTGTTTCTTCTTTGCCATGCGCGCGGCGCGTTCCTGCTTGATGCGCTCGAGACGTTCCAGCCGTGCCTCGTGGCGCTGTCGTGCAAAGTCCGAGGCACGGGTCTGTTGTTCACGTGTCCAGATCTCGGCCTTGGCATGGCGGTAGTACTGTACCAGCGGAATGTGGCTGGGGCAGACATAGGCGCAGCAGCCACACTCGATGCAGTCAAACAGGTTGTAGTCCTGCGCGGCGTCGAGGTTGCTGCTGCGTGTATACCAGTACAACTGTTGCGGCAGCAGGTCGGCGGGGCAGGCATCGGTACACTTGCTGCAACGAATGCACGGCTCTGCCGGGGGCGGTGCCGGCATCTCGTCGCGTGTCACGGCGAGGATGCAGTTCATGGTCTTGGTAACAGGTATGTCGTCATTCGCAACGGCATACCCCATCATCGGCCCGCCAATCAGCAGCCTGTCTACGTGCGCGTTGTAGCCACCGGCCGCGGCGATCAGCTGGCTGACCGGCGTGCCGATCAATGCCTCGATGTTTTGCGGCTGTGCCACGCCCTCACCGGTGACGGTGACGATACGCGATACCAGCGGCTGTTGCTTGATGACGGCGTTGTACACGGCCGCGGTAGTCCCGACATTCTGGCAGATCATGCCGATGTCGGCGGGAAAGCCCTGGCTGGGTACTTCCTCGCCGGTCAGCACCTTGATCAGCTGGCGTTCACCGCCGCTGGGGTAGATCTCCGGAACACGCGTGAGGCTGATGCCGGTGTCGTTACCGCGGGCAAGTTCGGCTCGCAGCGCGGACTCTGCCGCGGACATGCCATCCTCGATGGCAATGATGCACTCGGTCGGTTGCACAATGTACTGCAGGATGCGCACCCCCTCGATGACCTCGGCGGCGCGCTCCTGCACCAGCCGGTTGTCGCAGGCAATGTAGGGTTCGCATTCAACGGCGTTGATGATCAGCAGTTTTACCGGGCGTGCGTTGCAACCGAGTTTGACCTGTGTGGGAAAGCCGGCGCCACCGAGGCCGACGATACCGGCCGCGCGGATGCGATCGCACAGCTCATCGAGAGGCAGGTCGTGATAGTCGACGCGTGTTGCTGTTTTACCGCCGCGGTCCTCGCCATCGGTCTCGATGATGATGCACGCTGCCTGCAGGCCGGATGGGTGGGCTACCGGCCGGTCCTCGATGGCGAGCACGGTCCCGGAGGTGGGTGCGTGCAGCCCGGCGCTGATGTCGCCCACCTGGCGGGCGATGGGCTGGCCCCTGTAAACCGTGTCGCCCGGCTGCACCAGGCACTCCGCCGGCTCGCCGATGTGCTGCTGCAGGGGCAGCACCAGTTGCGCCGGCATGGGCGCCTGCCTGATCGGGGTGGCCGCCGTGATCTCGCGGTGTCCCGGTAATTTCAGGCCACCATGAAAGCGGTGCAGTTGCCGAAACGGCTGTGCCGCGGGCCGGGTGAAACTGCGGGCAGACTCAGCCATGTACCACCTGCCTGTCATCCTGCTCGCCCGGTTGCGGCCACACCCAGTTACCGATGCGGGGTTGCAGCGGCACGATATGAATACATTCCACCGGGCAGGGCGGGATGCACAGGTCGCAGCCGGTACATTCGTCACGAATCACGGTGTGCATCTGTTTTGCCGCACCCACGATGGCGTCCACGGGACAGGCCTGAATGCACAGGGTGCAACCAATGCACACCTGTTCATCGATTATCACGACGGTCTTTTCGGAATGCTCGCCGTGCTCGGGGTTCAGCGGCTTGGGGTCCCTGCCCAGCAGGTCGGCGAGGGCATTGATGGTCGCCTCGCCACCCGGCGGGCACTGGTTGATGTCGGCCTCGCCGGCCGCGATGGCCTCGGCATAGGGCCGGCAACCGGCATAGGTGCACTGGCCGCACTGTGTCTGCGGCAACAGCTTGTCGATCTGCTCAACCACCGGGTCGCTGTCAACGTGAAAGCGGATCGCGGCATAGCCCAGCACCAGGCCGATCAGTGCGGCAAGTACCCCGAGTGCAAGTAACGCGGTCAGCATGACGAATCAGATGCGGCGCTAGCCCTTGATGAGCCCGGAAAAGCCCATGAAGGCGAGAGACATCAGGCCGGCCGTGACCAGCGCAATCGCGGAACCGCGAAACGGTTGCGGCACATCGGCCGCGGCAATCCGTTCACGGATGGCGGAGAACAGGATCAGGACCATGGAAAAGCCAATGGCGGCACCGAAGCCGTACACGGCGGATTCGATGAAGTTGAAATGCTGCTGCACGTTCAGCAGGGCCACGCCGAGCACGGCGCAGTTGGTGGTGATCAGCGGCAGGAAGATGCCCAGCACCTTGTAGAGCAGCGGGCTGGTCTTGTGTACCACCATCTCGGTGAACTGCACCACGGCGGCGATCACCAGGATGAAGGTCACGGTGCGCAGGTATTCCAGCCCCAGCGGTTCCAGCAGGTACTCGTTGGCGAGGTAGCTACAGATGGATGACAGTGTCAGCACGAAGGTCGTCGCCAGCGCCATGCCCGTTGCGGTATCGACGCTGCGGGAGACCCCCATGAACGGGCACAGGCC
>CAJQNP010000055.1 GCA_905479705.1 uncultured Gammaproteobacteria bacterium | reverse complement strand
GCCGGTAGTTGAGGCTCTCACCCTCACCTTCATCCTGGTAGAGCTGAATATGTTGCCGCTCGGGGTGATGTTTAACGTGCCAGTCCAGGACCTCCAGCAGGGTGTTTGCCTCGGCCGGTGCAGCCTCTGCCGGACCCGGCGATACCGCCTTTACTGCCGATTCAGACAATCTTGCGCGGGGTGTTACGGCACCCTGCATGGCGCGTAACAGGTCGCGGGCGGTTTCGACCTCGGCGAAGCTGCGTTCCGGCAGGGCCAGTGCAAAATGCCTTTCAACCCGTGCAATCAGTTCAACGCGGGTCAGGCTGTCAAGGCCAAGGTCCTGCTCAAAGCGGCTATCCAGACCAATGACGTCCATCGATGATCGCTGCGGATGTACTTCAACAACAAGAGCCTGTATCAGCAGCAACAGATTTTCTGCTGTCTGGTCCGCGGGGATTTCAGCCTTCACGGTGTGCATGATCAGGTTTCAATCCGTCATCAGGCAGCCGGTCTTGTGGTGTGCCCATTCAAGTACCGGTCGCAGCCGCACGCCCAGCAGCTCAAGACCTTCCTCGAGGGATACCCAGCGATATTCATCATGTTCAGGCCTGCCCAATTCCTGGCTGATGCGCAGTTCCACCTTTGGCTGGCTGGTTGTCGCCAGGTAATAACGCGCAATCTTGCCATGCCGGTAGGGCCCGGTTTCGAAATACTCGTAGCCCCAGCGGAAATCAAGTTGCGTAATGCCCGTTTCTTCCTCGACTTCACGACGCGCAGCCGCGATGGGTTGCTCGCCGGCCTCCAGCAGCCCCTTGGAAAAGTCCCAGTGGCTGTAGGCGCGCAACAACAGGTAGCTGCAGCGACCGGGCCTGTCCCTGAGCACTACCACACCGGCAGCGCGTTGCCCTGGTTTGTTTGCCTGGCTTCCCGTACGCATCGTTACTGGGTGTGGTGTGTGTCGATATTACTTGCTGCCGACAGGGAACAGCATCAAGGGCTGCTCGTCAGCCGCTAAATCCAATGCCGTGGCGATGGCATCATCCTCAAAGGCGCCAACCACAACCGCCGCCAGGCCAAGCGCCTCGGCCTGCAGGAACAGGTTCTGCGCGGCATGTCCGACTTCCATGTGGACATAACGGATCCCGCGGTCGGCGTATTTCCCGGTGGTCCGCTCATACACCGCGGTAATGACCAGCACGGCGGCAGCCGTTCTTACCCATGACTGGCCGTGCGCAGCGTGCGCCAGCAAACGGCGCTGGTCACCAGGCCTGGTTTGCTGCAGACCGTGCCTGTCGGGTTGGTAGTGATACACACCGGGTGTCAGGCCTTCCACATTACCGGCAACCACGTACAACTCCAGCGGATACAGGGCGCCTGCCGACGGGGCCGTGCGCAGACCCTGTGGATTCGTAATGCCCTGTGCCGCCCAGAGCAACTGGCCGATAGCCGCCAGCGCAAGCGCTGCCTCGCCGTATTCGCGCACCGAGCGGCGTTGTTGCAGCAGGGTCTCCAGCGGGGTTTCGCCTGACGTTTCAGGTTCTGGCAATGCAATGATCCCGGGTGAACTGTTCATGGCGGCTTCTGGCCTCGGAGCACACAGCAAAAACGCAGCTAATCCGTAACAGCAGTATCGTAGTAACTTTCTCATCTGGGTAATATTAAGGATAGATCAATACTGCAGGAGAGGCGTCACTCAATTCCCGGTTGCGATCATGGCCTGCAGCCGCAACGCGTTTTGCACCGCCCTGATTCGCGCCTGCAAGGCGCTCCTACACCAGTCGACACGCCGCTGGCGGGATTACCTGTAGGAGCGCATCGCATGCGCGACCGGGTTTTACGTCTGTCGCGGACACGGTCCGCATAGCCGCACTGGTCATTGTCAAAGTAGCAATAGACGGCCTGACCGTTACCTGCCCACGTCGACAAGGCAGCGGCCCAGTTGGCCAGTGTCACCTCATCATAACTGCCCTTGTAGGCGTCGTCGGGACCGTGCAGGCGCACGTAGACGAAGTCGCTGGTGACCTGTTTCGGTGCGAGGAAACCGTCCAGTTCATAGATGCAGAAGGCCACGGCATGTTGCGATAGCAATGCATAGGTCTGTTCGTTCAGCCAGCTGTGGTCACGGAACTCGAAGGCATAGCGGAATTCATCACTCAGGGTATCCAGGAAGTCGCCCAGCCGTTCGGCGTTGAAGTGCCAGCGTGGCGGCAGCTGGAACAGGACGGGGCCAAGCTTGTCGCCCAGCGTGGCCAGCCTGTCGAGCAGCGCCGCGACGGTGTTCTCCGGGTCGCGCAGTTTTTTCATATGGGTGATGTAGCGGCTGGCCTTGACGGCAAACCGGAAGTTGTCCGGCGTGCTGGCGTACCAGTGCGCAGGGTCTGCCGGTCCGGCAGGTGATAGAAGGTACTGTTGATCTCAACGCAACGGAACTGCCGGGCGTAGTACTCCAGCATCCGGTTCCCCGGGGTGTGTGCCGGGTAGAACACACCTTGCCAGTGGTCGTAGCACCAGCCGGAGGTGCCAATGTGGACGGCTGGATATGTCGTGGCCACGCGCAGGGATCAGCCCTTGATACAGATAACGGGTTTCAGCCTTGCCACCTTGCGTGCCAGACCCGCCGCGTGTGCGGCGTCGACCACGGCATCGACGTCCTTGTAGGCACCCGGTGCCTCTTCGGCCACGCCGCGCGAGGACGGGCTGCGGATGCTAATGCCCCGGTCACGCAGCTCGTCCGTGACCTGGCGTCCCTTCCAGAGCTTGTAGGCCTTGCGACGGCTCATGGCACGACCGGCGCCGTGGCAGGCCGAGGAAAACGCCAGCGCCTCGCCCTCACGGTTGCCGGCAAGGATATGTGAGGCCGTCCCCATGGAGCCGCCGATCAGTACCGGCTGGCCGGTTGCCTTGAATGCCTCGGGCAGGTCCGGGTGCCCGGGGCCAAAGGCCCGGGTTGCGCCCTTGCGGTGGACAAACAGTCGCCGTGGTTGACCGTCGATGACATGGTCCTCCAGCTTGCAGGTGTTGTGGGACACATCGTAGAGCAGCGCCAGGTCCGCCTCCGGGAGGATGCGCTCGAAGACCTCGCGGGTGAGGTGCGTGATGATCTGGCGATTGGCGAGCGCGCAATTGATGGCGGCACGCATGGCACCGAGATAGGAACGGCCGGTGTCCGAGTCTAGCGGGGCACACGCCAGTTCGCGATCAGGCAGGCGGATGCCATGGCGGCCTGCAGTGATGGCCATGGACCTGAGGAACTCTGTGCCGATCTGATGTCCGAGGCCTCGCGAACCACAGTGGATGCTGATCACCAGATCCCCCCTGGCCAGTCCAAAGGTGGTGGCCGTGTCCGGGTCCTGGATGTCGATGACCTCCTGGATTTCAAGGTAGTGGTTGCCTGAGCCGAGCGTGCCCATTTCGTTGCGCTGGCGTTTGCGGGCCTGCAGCGATACCTGCTCCGGTTGTGCGCCCGCCATGCAGCCCTGTTCCTCGACACGCTCCAGGTCATCACGCCGGCCCCAGCCACGCTTCACGGCCCAGCGTGCACCGCCGGAGAGCATGTCGGTCATGCCCCGGTTGTCGAGGTGAATATTGCCGGTGCTGCCGAGGCCAACGGGGATGGAATGAAACAGTGCGTCGGCCAGGCGATCTTTCAGCGGCTCGATGTCGGCACGCTGCAGTCCCGTGAGCAGGGTGCGTACCCCGCAGGATATATCGAAGCCGACCCCGCCGGCCGACACCACACCGTCCTGGTCGGCATCGAAGGCGGCCACGCCGCCTATCGGAAAGCCGTATCCCCAGTGGGCATCGGGCATGGCATAGGAGGCCGTGATGATACCCGGCAGGGTGGCGACATTGGTCACCTGTTCCCGTACCTTCTCATCCATGGCCTCCACCAGGGCCTTGCTGGCAAAGAGGACCCCGGGCACACGCATGTCACCCTGCGGCTCGATGCGCCATTCGAAGTCAGAGATTCGCGTCAGTGTCGAGGTGTCCATATGTCGCTGCGTGCCTCGTTTCAAGTATTGCACAAGATCCAGCGGCGGGCGCAGCCTCCAACCCTGATTCGCGCCTGCAAGGCGCTCCTACACCAGTCGGCATGTCACTGGTGGGTTTACCTGTAGGAGCGGCTTGCAGCCGCGAATCGCGCTTGCAAAGCGCTCCTACGACAGTCGACACGCCGCTGGCGGGATTACCTGTAGGAGCGCATCGCATGCGCGACCGGGTTTTACGGCTGTCGCGGACACGGTCCGCTCCTACATGACCCGCGATTTATCGACTGGTGTAGGAGCGGCTTGTAGCCGCGAATTGCGCATAGCGAGTATTCGCACACCGCTGGACATGTCGATGAAGGGTTTACCTGCAGGAGCAGCTTCCAGCTGTGAATCGCGCTTGCAAAGCGCTCCTACGACAGTCGGCATGCCGCTGGCGGGTTTACCTGTAGGAGATGGTATGGACCTCTCCCTCCTTAAAGATCCCGAAGGGATCACGGCCCATAATGGCCATGGTAGAGACATCGCTCTACCAGACAAAGAAAGGAGAGGCCCATGAACAAGATTACTCTGATTGGTATCGATACGGCAAAGGCGGTTTTTCATCTGGTGGGAGTGGATGCCCACGGCCACTACACATGGCGCAAGCAGGTGAGTCGAGCTCGGTTATTGTCGAGCCTGGCACAGCTTGAGTCCTGTGAGGTGGTATTGGAGGCCTGTGGTGCGAGCCATCACTGGGCACGCCGTATCAAGGCGTTAGGGCACAAAGTCCGGTTGATAGCCCCGCAACATGTAAAGCCCTACCGGCGTGGCCAGAAGAACGATTATCGGGATGCGGAAGCGATCATCTCGGCAGCACTGTCACCGGGGATGCACTTTGTGGGCGTGAAGCGCGTTGACCAGCAAGCCGAGCAGGCCCTGCATCGGGTACGTTCACGCCTGATGAGCCACCGCAATGCGGCGGCCAATGAGCTGCGCGGTCTATTGGGCGAATATGGTCAGGTGTTTGGCCGCGGCTTCAAGCCGCTGCGTGAAGGTGCACGGCGCTTTGCCGAGACGGAGGAAGCACATACCCTGGGGCTGGTCGAACTGGTGAATGATGTATTGGAGGAGATTGGTGTGCTGCAAGGACGCATGGACCACTATGAACGTCTGATTGAGCAGCGGGTGCAGGCGGATGAGACCAGTCAGCGGTTACGTGAGGAACTCAGCGGTGTGGGCAAGCTCAGTGCCAGTGCGCTGCGGGTCAAGGTGGCCGATGTGCGTGATTTTCCCAATGGGCGTCATTTTGCGGCGTATATCGGCCTGGCCCCGGGACACTCAGGCACGGGCGGCAAGGTGCATATCGGTCACATTAAACGCGGTCATGACCGCTACCTGCGGCAGCTACTGATTCATGGTGCGCGTTCGGCCTTGCGTCATCTGGGCGACAAGCAGGATGCCCAGAGCCGCTGGTTGCGTGGTCTACTTGAGCGGCGCGGCTTTAACATTGCCAGCGTGGCATTGGCGCATAAAAATGCCCGTCAGGCCTGGGCTATCATGGCCAGAGAGCAGTAGTGGATAGTATGATCGATTAACAACAGTACACGGAGAAAACGACCAACGATTGCGAAGACGACACACGATGGCGAAACGGTTGGACCGACGTCGATAGACCTGTTAATGCGCATGGCCCCTGGGGCCGCGTAGGAGTAAAGGAGTCGGCGCGCGCGCATACCATCATGGCTAGGGGAGGTGATTCCTCATTAATGAGCCGAATATAAGCGAGCAGTCATTTTCCGATAGCCAACACATGCCGTCTTTACAAACGGGAGAGGTCCATATAAGCGC
>CAJQNP010000054.1 GCA_905479705.1 uncultured Gammaproteobacteria bacterium | reverse complement strand
ATCAGCTTCGGCAAGGACACCAAGGGTAAGCAGCGCCTGGTCATCACCCAGGTCGACGGCGAGCCACACGAGGAGTTGATCCCGAAGTGGCGCCACGTCAACGTCTTCGACGGTGAGCATGTCGAGCGTGGTGAGACCATCGCCGACGGCGAGCCGGTTCCGCATGATGTCCTGCGCTTGCTGGGGGTCGAGGCCCTGGCCGAGTACCTGGTCAAGGAGATCCAGGACGTTTACCGGCTGCAGGGCGTGCGCATCAACGACAAGCACATCGAGGTGATCATCCGCCAGATGCTGCGCAAGGTAGAGATCACTGATCCTGGCGACAGCAAGTTCATCAAGGGCGAGCAGGTCGAGAAGGCGCGGATGTTGGCGGACAATGACAAGCTGCGCGAGGCAGGCAAGGATGAGGCCAAGGGTACCCCGATGCTGCTTGGCATCACCAAGGCCTCTCTGGCGACCGAATCGTTCATCTCGGCGGCCTCCTTCCAGGAGACCACCCGGGTGCTGACGGAGGCCTCCGTGCGCGGCAGCCGTGATGGCCTGCGCGGCCTCAAGGAAAATGTCATCGTGGGTCGCCTGATCCCGGCCGGTACCGGCCTGGCCTACCACGAGGAGCGTCGCCGGCAGCGGGAGACCGTGCCCATGGTGGAAGATATCGCCGAAGAAATGGCGGCCGTGGACGCCGCGGACGAGGGCAGCGCCGAGGATGTAGCGGAGTCATCGGCAGAATAGTAAAACCTGCTTGACAGGGCGGCGCCCTGAACCTAAAATTCCGCTTCTCTCGACAGGCCGGTCTATCCGGCCTGTCGTTTGTTTTCAGGACGGTAGAATTATTTTCGGTTTAATTTTCAGGGTTTATTTTTAAATGGCAACAATCAACCAGTTAGTGCGTAAACCGCGCGCCCGCAAGCGGGAAAAGAGTAATGTTCCGGCTCTGGAGGCCTGTCCCCAGAAACGCGGTGTGTGTACGCGTGTTTACACCACGACCCCGAAGAAACCGAACTCGGCACTCCGCAAGGTTGCCCGTGTACGCCTGACCAACGGTTTTGAGGTCACCACCTACATCGGTGGTGAGGGTCATAACCTGCAGGAACACTCGGTGGTACTGATCCGCGGTGGTCGTGTGAAGGATTTACCCGGTGTGCGTTACCACACCGTGCGCGGCAGTCTCGATACATCCGGTGTGACGTCACGTCGCCAGGGTCGTTCGAAGTACGGCGCCAAGCGTCCCAAGTCCTGAGACCAGGCCCTGACGCGAACATACTAAATTACAGGAATTGAGAAAAAGCAATGTCCAGAAGAAGAGTCATCGGTTCACGGGAAATTCTGCCTGATCCCAAGTACGGCAACCTCATGCTGGCCAAGTTCATCAACATGGTCATGAAGTCCGGCAAGAAGTCAGTGGCAGAACGCATCATTTATGGCGCGCTCGACCAGATCGCCGGCAAGGGTAATGAAAACCCTGTAGAAGTGCTGGACAAGGCGCTCGACAACGTACGCCCGATGGTCGAGGTGAAATCACGTCGCGTCGGTGGCGCTACCTACCAGGTGCCGATCGAGGTTCGCCCGGTACGTCGTACCACGCTGGCCATGCGCTGGGTGCTGGATGCCTCACGCAATCGCGGTGAGAAGTCCATGCCGCTGCGACTTGCCGGTGAATTGCTGGACGCCTCGGAGAATCGTGGCGCCGCCGTGAAGAAACGCGAAGATACGCACCGCATGGCGGAAGCGAACAAGGCGTTCTCGCACTTTCGCTGGTAAGCGTCTCATTAACCGCTATATATACAGGTTTTCAGGAATAGTAACGTGGCTCGCTCAACTCCATTGGAACGCTATCGAAACGTGGGCATCATGGCCCATATCGATGCGGGCAAGACCACGACAACGGAGCGCATCCTGTTTTACACCGGTGTGTCTCACAAGATTGGCGAGGTGCACGACGGCGCAGCCGTGATGGACTGGATGGAGCAGGAGCAGGAGCGTGGTATTACCATCACGTCTGCTGCAACCACCTGTTTCTGGCAGGGCATGGACAAGCAGTTTGACCAGCACCGCATCAACATTATTGATACACCCGGACACGTTGACTTCACCATTGAAGTAGAGCGTTCACTGCGGGTACTGGATGGCGCCGTTGCCGTGTTTTGCGCCGTCGGTGGTGTCGAGCCGCAATCAGAGACAGTCTGGCGGCAGGCAAACAAGTACAAGGTCCCGCGCATGGCCTTCGTCAACAAGATGGACCGCGCCGGTGCAGATTTTCTGCGCGTGATTGAACAGATCAGGGAGCGTCTCGGGGCAAACCCCGTGCCGCTGCAGCTGCCGATAGGCGCTGAAGAGAATTTTCAGGGTGTCATCGACCTGATTCGCATGAAGGCGATCTACTGGCATGAAGCAGACATGGGTATGACGTACGAAGAGCACGACATCCCTGCCGACATGCTCGCAGCCAGCAAGGAATGGCGCGAGCACCTGGTTGAAGCGGCGGCCGAGGCCAGTGAAGCGCTGATGGAGAAGTACCTCGACCAGAGTGAATTGTCCGAGGCGGAGATTCGCGAGGGTGTCCGTGTACGCACACTGGAGAACGACATCGTTCCGGCCATGTGCGGTTCGGCGTTCAAGAACAAGGGTGTGCAGGCGATGCTGGACAGCATCATTTATTACATGCCGTCACCACAGGATGTGCCGGCGATAGCCGGCCATCTGAGTGACGCCGCTGAGACCGAGGCCGAGCGGCCGTCATCCGATGACGCCCCGTTTGCGGCACTGGCCTTCAAGATTGCGACCGACCCGTTTGTCGGCAACCTGACATTTTTCAGGGTTTATTCGGGGGTGTTGAACTCGGGTGACACGATTTTCAACCCGGTGAAGGGCAAGAAAGAGCGCATCGGCCGTGTCCTGCAGATGCACTCCAACAGCCGCGAAGAGGTCAAGGAAGTGCGCGCCGGTGATATCGCTGCCGCCGTTGGCCTGAAGGACGTGACGACCGGTGACACGCTGTGTGATCCGGAGAATGTCATCACGCTGGAACGTATGGAGTTCCCGGAGCCGGTGATCTCCGTGGCGGTTGAGCCGAGGACCAAGGCCGACCAGGAAAAGATGGGTATTGCCCTGCAGAAGCTGGCCAAGGAAGACCCGTCATTCCGCGTGCATACCGATGAAGAATCGGGGCAGACCATTATTTCCGGGATGGGTGAGTTGCATCTCGACATTATCGTTGACCGCATGAAGCGTGAGTTTACCGTTGAGGCCAACGTCGGCGCACCGCAGGTGGCCTACCGCGAAACCATACGCAAGGCAGTTGAGCAGGAAGGCAAGTTTGTGCGCCAGTCCGGTGGTCGCGGCCAGTACGGACATGTATGGCTGAAGCTGGAGCCGCGGGCACACGGCGACGGTTACGAATTTGAAAACGCCATCGTGGGTGGCGTGGTTCCGAGAGAATACATCTCGTCGGTGGACAAGGGTGTTCAGGAGCAGATGGAAAACGGTGTGGTCGGTGGCTACCCGGTCGTTGATGTCAAGGTAACCCTGTATGACGGTTCCTACCACGATGTCGACTCCAGCGAGATGGCCTTCAAGATTGCCGGTTCCATGGCGTTCCGCGCCGCTGCGTTAAAGGCCGACCCGGTACTGATGGAGCCGATCATGAAAGTGGAAGTGGTGACACCGGAAGATTATCTCGGTGATGTGATGGGCGATCTGAACCGGCGTCGCGGCATTACCCAGGGTATGGACGAAACCCCTGCAGGCAAGGTGATTCGTGCCGAGGTGCCGCTGGCGGAAATGTTCGGTTATGCAACCGATCTGCGTTCTGCAACGCAGGGTCGCGCAACCTACTCGATGGAATTTGAGAAGTACAACGAGGCGCCGGCGAACATTGCCGATGCCGTGATAAAGAAAGCATCCTGACAACCTAATTTGACGAATAAAGAGGAATTCAGTCGTGTCCAAGGAAAAATTTGAACGTACCAAACCGCATGTGAACGTAGGCACCATTGGTCACGTGGATCATGGTAAGACGACCTTAACGGCGGCGATTACCAAGGTGATGGCCGAGGCGCAGGGTGGTGAGTTCAAGGCCTACG
>CAJQNP010000053.1 GCA_905479705.1 uncultured Gammaproteobacteria bacterium | reverse complement strand
AGCCGACCTATGGAGACCGGCTGCAGTACTTCCCGTTCGGGGTGTCTGCAGCCTTTCATACCCCGGGCGCCATATCTGCACGGGATCGCAACCGCTTCAGCAAACCGGTCGCTTTTGTCGGTACGTACTACCCGGAGCGCTGTGCGCTGATTCGCCACCTCAACCAGCATCTCGAGACACCGGTGGCAGTGTGGGGACGCGGCTGGCGCAAGTGTCACGGCATAAAACATCACGGCGCCCTGTCACTGGCAGACAGTCTCAAGGTGTTTCACTGTTCGAAGATTTCCTTAAACCTGCATCATGTGAATACAGCCAATGGATTTAACATGAAGTATTTCGAAATCCCGGCGGCCGGTGGATTCCAGTTATGCGACTGGCAGCCACTGATGGCCGTGCCCGGGACAGTACGGGCAGGCGTCGCCTGCCACTCGGCGCACGAGTTTGCCAGCCAGACAGACTTTTATCTTGAACATGAACAACAGCGACAGGAAATCTCGCTGGCAAGCAGGGCAAGCGTGCTCGCAACGTCGAGCTACAAGCCACGCCTGGCAAAACTGCTGCAGGCACTCGCGGACAGTGATGCAGCCTGAATAGCCTGTAAATACAGGCCCGGCTTGACTTTGAGCCACCACCACCTTAAGGTTCGTCCCGCTAAGTTTCAGGTGTCCTGAAGACTTTCGTCAGAAGGATGAAACGGGAAGCCGGTGCGTCACAGAGTGACCAGTCCGGCGCTGCCCCCGCAACGGTAAGCGAGTACAAGTGAATCAAACCGCCACTGCGCATGCGCGCGGGAAGGCGATTCACCCGGGAACATCCCGCTCGCAAGCCCGGAGACCGGCCTGAAGAATCGTAACCGTATTGCGGAGGGCAATGCAGGCAGATTGCCAGGCACTCTCTGTCATCCACTCTCCGCACGAATCACGTTCCCGGCACGGGGTGGTGCTGTGACATGGAGACAGTCGATGAACAACCCGCTGTACATCCTGGCCGTCGCGTCCCTGCTCGGTCTGGTAACGAGCGCGCTGGCCGAAACGACTGGCTCCAGTAATATCCTGGTCACAGCAACACGCCTTGACGAGACAAATACCCGGGCCCGTGGCAATACCACGATCATTTCGGCAGAAGACATCAACAACAGCACGGCACGCACATTGCCGGAACTGCTTGGCCGTGAAGCCGGCGTGCTGTCACGCAGCCTGTTTGGCAATAACGGCGCATCGGCAACGGTCGACATCCGCGGCTTTGGCGCCGCGTCGACACAGAACACACTGATCCTGCTGGATGGTCGACGACTCAATGACGTTGACCTCTCCAGCATCAACTTCGGCAGCATTCCCTTGCAGAGCATCGAGCGCATCGAGATCACCCGCAACAGCGGTGCCGTGCTGTACGGCGACGGTGCCGTCGGCGGCGCCATCAATATCATTACCCGCCAGCCCGACAGGGCCGGCACGACCGCCTTCATCAAGGCCGGCGCCGGGAACCTGGACACACAAAAGCTCGACGCCTCGATCAGCCACAATGCCGGGGCATTTGCCGCCTTCGTTGGCGTGCACGGCATCAGCAGTGACGGCTATCGTGACAACAACGATCTTGATGAAGGGAATATCAATTCAGACTTTCGCTACACGCATGCAAACAACCAGTTCTTCCTGAAATTCAACTGGTATGACCAGGACCTGGGCCTGCCGGGCGCACGCATCGTCAACCCGGGCCTCGGAATCGACCAGCTGAGCGACGATCGCCGCGGCACCAGTACACCGGACGACTTTGCCGACCAGAAAGGTTACAACATCAACCCGGGGTTCACCCACTACTGGGATAACGGCACCGAGGCGGTCGTCGACCTTGGCTACCGGGAGAAGAACCAGAAGGCCTTTTTTGGCGACTACGATTTCGGCGGACTGTTTTCCAGTTACCTCGACACCGACCTGCAGACATTCTCGTTCACCCCGCGCGTCATTACACCACACCGGCTGTTTGGCAAGCAGTCACAGACGATAGTCGGGCTGGACTACTATGACCACGAGTACACTTCCGACCGCGCACTGAATCGCAGCAGCATCGACATGCCGGTGCATCGCATCAGTATTGATCAGAAAACCACGGCCCTGTATGCCGACTCCACGACATCGGCAACCGACAAGACCACCATCAACCTGGGTGCACGCCTGCAGTGGATTAACCAGGACGGCAAGGACCGGTTTGACCCGACGGCGCCCGGCGCCAACCCGGACTTTGACAACCAGGCCCCGGACTACGACGATGACTTTCGGGTACACATGCTCGAGGCCGGTATTGAACAGCAGTTTATTCCCAGCACCGCCGGCTACCTCAAGTGGACGCGCAGCGCCCGTGTTGCCACCGTCGACGAGCTGTTCGAGTTTGACCCGACCACCTTTGCACGGGTGTTCTCGCCACTCGAGCCGCAAACCGGGAATGGCGTCGACCTCGGCACGCACTACAAGCAGGGCCGTTACAGCGGCACAGCAAATGCCTATTACATGCGACTGAAAAATGAAATCCAGTACAACCCGGTGACCTTCGAGAACGTCAATCTCGACCCGACCGAGCGTTACGGCGTAGAACTGAGCGGAACGATGGATATCAACGAGCGTTTCAGCCTGCAGGGAAACTACACCTACATGCGCGCGCGCTTCACTGACGGCCCCTTTGACGGCAACAACGTGCCGCTGGTCCCTGAAAACAAGGCAAGCCTGGCCGGTAGCTGGCGACCGACACCGGCAACCGATCTTGTCGTTGCCGTCAACTACGTGGACAGCAAGTTCTTTGATAACGACCAGTCAAACAGTTTTTCTGAAAAGATCCCCGCCTACACCACGGTGGACGCCAAGCTTGCCCACACCTACAAGGGCTTTCGCATGACCGCCGAGGTGAACAACATCTTCGAGGAGGAATACTTCGAGTACGGTGTCAGCAGCACCTTTTCTCCGGGGGTATACAATGCCTATCCGCTACCGGAAAGGACTATACTGTTCACGGTCGCAAAAGAGTTCGGTAACGCAAATTGATCACGCTCAATCTCAAATGGTTTGTTGGCCTGTCTATGGCGGCACACGCTGCCGTGCTGGTTGGCTGGCAGTCACCCTTGATCGCACCCGGCAATAGCGGTCATGCCGTGCAACTGTCCATCGTGCAGCAGGCGGGTGAGAAACCGGCGCGGGCGGCAACAGCCGCTGGCAGCGAGCAGCCCCGGCAGAAACCGGCCGCACCAGTACCTGCAGACAGCGTTATGACAACAAAAAGATCGCTAGCCCCGGCGAACAGCCGGCAAGCTGTCGCTGCAATCCAGGCCACGCCTGTACGGCCACAGCAGGTTATTACAGAGTCCGCCACCACGAGCGCAACACCGGTGAAAGCGGCCAGCAGCCCGGTCGTCGAGCAACATGAGGTTGATCGCCATCTGCGCGACACGGTCATGGAACTGATAACACGGGAACTGACCTACCCGGCTATCGCACGACGCAAGGGCTGGCAGGGCGTCGTGAAACTGGAGTTGCACATCGAGGCAGATGGCTCCATCACCGGCTTGCAGCTTGACGAGACATCCGGCTATGCCGTACTCGACAGGGCGGCACTGCAGTGCCTGCAGACCGCCAGTATTCCGGGCGCCACGCAATGGCTACAGGGTAAATCCACTGACATCATCGTGCCGGTTGAATACCGGCTGGTAGACGGCTGATATGGGTAATCGCTTGACACGAATCTACACGCGTACCGGCGATGACGGTACCACCGGACTGGGCGATGGCAGCCGAATCCCCAAGGACGCCATGCGCGTCGAGGCCATGGGTGCCGTTGACGAACTCAACAGCGCCATTGGCGTGCTGCTGGCCAACGACCTTGACGACACGTCGCGCAGTACATTGACTGATATACAGCACTCGCTGTTTGACCTCGGTGGCGAGCTGAGCATGCCGGGTACCAGCGTCATTAGCGACGACCGGGTTACCATCCTTGAAGAGCGGCTGGACACCATGAACAACGGGCTGGCACCGCTCAAGGAATTCATTCTGCCGGGCGGCAGCAGCGCAGCCGCCGCCTGTCACCTGGCACGTGCCATCTGCAGGCGTGCCGAGCGGCGCCTGCACAGCCTGTCGAAAACCGACACGGTGAACCCGGCATCGATCAGATTTGTGAACCGGCTTTCTGACCTGCTGTTCGTGCTGGCGCGACACATCAACAAGGAAGCCGCTATCGCAGATGTATTCTGGCAGCACGAGCGCAACCAGTAATCCGCCCTACTGCCTGCGCACCCTCTCCAGTATCTCGCACAGTTGTTCCGCGCCATCGAGGATACGCGGACTGTGTCGCACCAGTTGGTCTCGACCAACGGCATAGATATGTCCCTGCGTTACCGCGCGCAGTGACGGCCACTGCTGCCAACCGGACAGCATCGGCGAAGCATCATCGGCAGCGATAATGATGACGTCGGGATCTGCAGCCAGCACCGCCTCGATACCGACCTGTGGCGCCAGTGAAGGCAACGCGTCAAACACATTGCGCCCTCCGCACAGCCGCACGACATCACTGAACAGGTGCTCGCCGTTGAGCGTCATCAGCGGATGCTCCCATATCTGGTAAAACACACTGACCGCTGGCAGCCCCGCATATTTCCGTTGCAACTGTTGCTGACGCCGATCAAAACGGTCTGCGCGCGCCTCGGCAACGGCCTCTGTCCCTGCAAGCACACCGAGGCGTCGCAGTGACTGCGATACATCACCCAGCCGTCTCGGCTCCGACAGATACACGCTCAGGCCAAGTGCCTGCAGGCGCGACACCTGTCCCGTCGGGTTGCCGCTCTGCCAGGCAATGACCAGGTCGGGACGCAGGGCAACAATTGCTTCCAGATCAAGACCGCCACCACCACCGATTCGCTGGATGCCACGTGCCGCCGCCGGGTAGTCGCTGAACTCACTGACACCGACCAGCGCAGCGCCGCCACCGGCCGCGAACAGCAGTTCGGTGATGTAGGGCGCCAGGCTGACAATACGCCGTGCCGGCTGCTCAAGCGTGACACGCTGGCCGGCATCGTCGGTCACCACGATATCCGCCGACACCGCCGTCGACAGGAAAAATGCCAGCACTACCAACAACGCCATCAGCCTGCCTGCACGCGGGCAGGCACAGACAGCCGTTGCCAAACGGGCCGGGGAAGGCCTGCAGGTTGTAGAGGATATTCGTGCAGCTGACATGGTATAGAAGCGCCTGTTGATTGCGCTATAATCCCGCGTCACGCCAACAGACACAAGCAGGAACAACACCATGAATTCACCCGTAATCGTTATCGGCATCGGCGAGATGGGCAGCGTGTTTGCACGCGGCCTGCTGCGTACGGGGCACCCCGTGTATCCTGTGAACCGCAACACCGACCTTGCAGCCAGCGCCCAGCTGCTGCCCACGCCCGAGCTGGTGGTGGTGGCCGTTGCCGAAAAAGATCTGCACACGGTACTGGAGAGGATTCCGGCAGCCTGGCAATCACGCCTCGCGCTGTTACAGAACGAGCTGTTGCCCGGCGACTGGCAGCAATACGGATTTACCAACCCGACGGTTATCTCTGTCTGGTTCGAGAAAAAGAAAGGCCAGGACGTCAAGGTCCTGATCCCGTCTCCCGTGTTTGGCCCCGGTTCGGAATTACTCGAGTCCAGCCTTGCCAGCCTGGATATCCCCGCGCGGGTACTCGACAGTGAAGCGGCGCTGCTGTTTGAACTGGTCGTCAAGAACGTCTACATCGTTACGACCAACTGTGCCGGCCTGGTGACCGGCGGCACGGTCAGCGAGCTCTGGGAGAATCATCGTGACCTCGCCGAGGCCGTCGCCGGCGAGGTCATCCAGATTCAGGAATCACTGACAGGCAGGACATTCGCGGCAGACAAGCTGATTGCCGCGATGCTGCAGGCCTTTGACGGCGATCCCGATCACAACTGCATGGGTCGCAGCGCACCGGCCAGACTGGCACGCGCACTGCAACAGGCCGATGCCGCCGGGCTGGCCATCCCGCGACTGCGCGAAATCGCCGCACAACAGGGCTGAGCGAAAGTCATTCGCCAGACAAGACCAGCCACGGAAGCACACGAAATGACACGGAGTCAGAAGACCTTAGGGCAATAGCCACGGAATCCACAGAAAAACACTGAAAAATAAAATCGTTACAAGATTTTTTCCGTGTATTTCCGTGTCCTTCTGTGGCCAATCTGGTGTTCACTTTCCAGCACCCATTGAAAGTACTCTGCAATTCCGGGCGCACTTATTCATTCGGCCACAACCACGCCGCACCGCGCACTCCACTGGCATCCCCGTGCTGCGCGCACAGCAGGCGGGTATCAACGCGGTCGGAGAACACATAGTCATCCCACTGTGAGGTCACGGCCGTGTAGAGTCGCTTGCAGTTAGACAGGCCGCCGCCCAGCACAATGACGTCCGGATCCAGGACATTGATGACGCTCGCCAGGGCGCGCGCCATTCGGTTGGCATAACGCTGCAGGGTCTCGCCGGCACGCGTATCGCCGAGCTCGGCAGCCTGAATAATCGTACGGGCATCCCGGCGGATAGCGTTTACTCGCTCATGGTCACGCGCCAGACCCGGCCCGGACAGCCAGGTCTCGATACAGCCACTGCGGCCGCAATAGCAGGCCGGACCCGGCAGCTCTTCGGCCACGGGCCAGGGCAAGGGATTGTGCCCCCACTCACCACAGATACCGTTGGGACCATTGAGTAGCTGCCGGTTCACCACGATTCCGCCTCCGGTGCCGGTACCGATGATGACAGCAAACACCACGGCTGCATCCCTGCCGGCGCCATCCAGCGCCTCGGAGAGGGCGAAGCAATCGGCATCATTGGCGAACCGCAACGGCCGCTCCAGCCGCGCCTCCAGTTCACGGTGCAGGGGCTGCCCGTTGAGACACACCGAGTTGGAATTCTTCACCAGCCCGCTGGCACGTGATATTGACCCGGGCATGCCAATGCCCACGCTACAGGCCTGTCCGGCAGCGGTTTCAAGGCGCAGCACCAGCCCGGCAAGCGTCTCCAGGGTCGCCGCGTAATCACCCTGCGGGGTCGCGACCCGCTCGCGAGCGCACTCCTGGCCATCCGCATCCAGCACGACACCCTCGATCTTGGTGCCGCCCAGGTCGATCCCCATCCTTAACGTGGTCTTGTCCATAGGCTAGCGTTGCAGTTGCTCGTTTCCCGCGATGGATAGGCGCTGCAGCCAAGACCGCTACCGGGCATCAGCTGTCCGTGGCCAGGCATTGCCGCAGACGTGTCCAGTCAAAGGCCGGCCCCGGATCCGTCTTGCGCTGCGGGGATATATCGCAGTGACCCACGAGACAGTCTTTTGAAATCGAGGGAAAGGCCTCCCTCAGTGTCTTGATCACATCCGCCAGTGCGGCGTACTGACGGTCATCGTAGGGTTCATCGTCCTGGCCCTCCAGCTCGATGCCGATTGAGAAGTCATTACAGGCCATGCGGCCATGGAAGTTCGACTCACCCGCATGCCAGGCCCGTTTCTGAAAGGGTACGTATTGCACCATTTCGCCATCACGGCGGATCAGCAGGTGGCTGGAGACGCGTAAATCGGCGATCTCGCTGAAATAGGGATGCGCCGAGGCATCCAGCGTGTTGGTAAAAAAGCGGTCAATCTCGGGACCGCCATAGCGGCCGGGCGGCAGGCTGATACCGTGCACCACAATCAACGAGACATCACAACCGGCGGGGCGCTCGTCAAAATTGGGGGATGGCACCTGGCGGGCATTCACCAGGTGATTGTTGTCAGCATCAATGGTCACGTGTGGTTCGAATAGCGGTTGCAATCAAGCATGAATAGTAACCCGTTTTACACCCGTTTTGCCGATTAAGCAGTTGATTTTCACCTGTTTACTGCACGCCCCATGAACCGCCATAACGGCCTCCCGCCGACCATCCCGATCGGCTAGAATAACGGCTCGAATCAGACAGACAACCCTGATGTCACACGACGGAGCAACCGTGAAACACACATACATACTGGTATCCCTGCTATTCCTGCTCGCCGGCAATGCCGTCGCCGAGACCCGCTATGTCAGCGATGTGCTGGAAATCACCATGCGCAGCGGCAAAGGCACCAGCTATGGCATCACCCGGATGCTGCGCAGCGGTACCGCGGTACAGGTGCTCGAAGTCGACAAGAAGGCAGGCTACAGCAAGATACGCACCAGCAGCGGCAAGGAAGGCTGGGTGCTGTCACGCTTTCTGATGAACGGCAAGGCCGCACGTGAGCGACTCGCCGCTGCCGAGAAGAGCCTCGCGGAACTGGAACTGGAGAATCGCAAACTCACCACCGCCATGTCCGCGCTGACAGACGAGAAAAAGTCGCTGCAGAACAACCTCGGCGATCTTGAGGGTGAATCGAGGTCGGTCAGCCAGGAACTCGCGGAAATCAAGCGCACGGCCTCCAGTGCGCTGGCCATCGATTCGGAAAACAAGGACCTGAAAAGCCGGCTGGTGTCACTGGAGCGTGAACTGCAGACCGTGCAACAGGAAAATCAGAGCCTCAAGGACCGCACGGCACGCGACTGGTTTATGGTCGGCGCGGCCGTGGTGCTGCTTGGCATCATCATTGGCCTGATCATCCCGAAGATTCGCTTCCGCAAGAAGTCCAGCTGGGACACCTTCTGACCGGGGTCATCGAGCGCCGGTTGTTGGCCGTCACTCGTCCGTGACACAACCCTCGGAGGCGTGCCGGACACACTGGATGTACTTGTACAGGGTACCGCGCGTCGCCTTGTAGGGCGGCATACTCCAGGCAGCGCGACGCTGTTGCATCTCTGCATCATCCACGTCTACTGACAGCGCCTTGCTGTCGGCATCGATGGTAATCACGTCACCGTCCCTGATGAGGGCCAGCGGCCCTCCCTCCTGCGCCTCCGGTACGATGTGCCCGATAATGAATCCGTGAGAACCGCCCGAGAACCGCCCGTCGGTCAACAGGGCGACGTCATTACCCAGGCCGGCGCCCATGATGGCCGATGTCGGCGTCAGCATCTCCGGCATACCCGGACCACCCTTTGGCCCCTCGTAGCGAATCACCACAACATCACCCTTGCTGATCGCGTTCTGTTCCAGCGCGGCGAGCATAGCCTCTTCACTGTCGTACACCTTTGCCGGGCCGGTAAACGTCAAGCCTTCCTTGCCGGTAATCTTTGCGACCGAGCCACCCGGGGCCAGGTTGCCCTTGAGAATCTGGATATGCCCGGATGCCTTTATCGGGTTATCCAGTGCATGAAAGACATCCTGCCCGTCGCTCAGGCCAGGCAGGTCCTGCAGGTTTTCCGCGACCGTCCTGCCGGTGACCGTCAGGCACTCACCCTCGATCAAACCCTGCTCCAGCAGGTATTTCATCACTGCCGGTGTGCCGCCCACGTTGTGCAGGTCTTCCATCACGTACTTGCCGCTGGGTTTCAGATCGGCCAGAAACGGCACCCGGTCGCTGACCGACTGGAAATCATCAATGGTCAGCGGCACATCCACGGCGCGCGCCATGGCAATAAGGTGCAGCACGGCATTGGTCGAGCCACCGAGCGCCATGATGATAACCATGGCATTTTCAAAGGCCGCCCGCGTCATGATGTCGCGCGGCTTGATATCTTTCTCCAGCAGGTTGCGGATCACGGCACCGGCATTCAGGCACTCAGCCAGCTTGCCCGGGTCGACGGCCGGTGTCGACGAACTGTAGGGCAATGACATACCCATGGCCTCGATGGCCGAGGCCATGGTGTTGGCGGTATACATGCCACCGCAGGCACCGGCACCCGGACAGGCATGATTCACGATGTTGTGTCGGGTGTCCTCGTCGATCTTGCCCGCAATAAACTCGCCGTAACTCTGGAAGGCAGAGACGATGTCGAGTGTTTGATCTTTATAATGGCCCGGCTTGATGGTACCGCCGTAGATCATCAACGACGGCCGGTTGAGGCGCCCCATGGCAATCAGGCAGCCCGGCATGTTCTTGTCACACCCGGGCAGGGAAATATTCGCGTCATACCACTGCGCGCTCATCACCGTTTCGATGGAGTCCGCAATCAGGTCGCGTGACTGCAGGGAGAAACTCATGCCGTCCGTACCCATCGAGATGCCGTCACTGACACCGATGGTGTTGAAGCGCATGCCTACCAGCCCGGCGGCCACGACCCCTTCCCTGACCTTTGCGGCGAGGTCATTGAGGTGCATGTTGCAGGTGTTGCCTTCATACCAGACGCTGGATATGCCGACCTGGGCCTTGTCCATGTCCTCCGCCGTCAGGCCGGTGCCGTGCAGCATGGCCTGTGAGGCACCCTGTGACTTCGGTTGGGTGATACGGGCACTGTATTTATTCAGCTTTTCACTCATGTTTCTCTCCGGGCGAGACCGTAACCCTG
>CAJQNP010000052.1 GCA_905479705.1 uncultured Gammaproteobacteria bacterium | reverse complement strand
CCACCCGGCCCCGATAACCCGCTGGGGGCCTATGCCATGCGCCTCAGCCTGCCGAGCTACCTCATCCATGGCACCAATCAACCCTACGGGGTGGGGATTCGCGTCAGCCACGGTTGCGTGCGGCTCTACCCCGAGGATATCGCCCGACTGTTTCCGGAAGTCCCGCTGGACACAGCGGTGAAGATCGTCAACCAGCCCTATGTCGCCGGCTGGCTCAACGGGCAACTTTACCTGGATGCCCACCCGCCACTTGCCGAGGATGCCAAACGCCGGGGCAACAGCCTGAAGCCCATGGAGCAGGCGCTGAAGGCAAAGGCACCGGGGCCGGACGCCGTTGACCGGGACAAGGCGCGCAGGGTCGCACAGGAGGCCCGTGGCATCCCGGTCCCGGTCTCACCTGGCAGCCCGGAGCTCGCCGCGATTCTGACCACGGCACCCCGGGTACCCAGTCACCCGCCCTGGACGCAGGCAGACAGTCATCGACCGGTCTACGGCGAACACGCCTATCGCCAGTGATTCATCCGCCTGGAAGTCAACCCGCGAGCGTGATGTCTCTGCGGGCGTGATTGAAATCTGTCCCTGCCGGTCCCGGGACCGTCAGCTATCGATCGACTGTAAATTGATCACAAAGCGGCCAAGGGCATTGCTGTATTCAAAGCGCAACGGTGTTCGCCGCGGTGTATTGTCCAGCCAGACCCAGAGAGGATTGTGATCCCGTATTTTTTTACCGTCTGCTACCCGGTAACCATCGAACCTGACCTTCAGTGATTTCCATTCACGGTTTGCCACGACAAGCGGTTCAGCAGACACGACCCGCACCTTGTAGACATACCTGCGCTTGCCATCCGTGACAGGCACCTTGAACCTGGCGCCAACGGATAACGCTGCCTCCCTGATTCGCTGTAACAAGGACACTTGGTCAACCATACCCGGCAAGGATTTATGCCGGGCGCGACTGTAATATTGATAGTCCTGCTGCTGGCTACCCCAGTTTTCCAGCGCCTCGGGGAGTTGCCCGGCCACCTTCTTGTGCGGGATATGGCCTTCCCTGAAACGCAGGGCGACACCGGACTTTTCATCCAGCCATGTCAGGTCCCGCCCGTGCTGTTCAGTACTGTCGTATTTTTCATAGGCGAAGCTGCGCACCGGGCCCGGAAAGGTCAGGCTGCGATACACCAGCCGGAACGGATACAGCGCCTCGACGAAGGGATAGGCCTGCGAGCTCACGCTCATCTGGGTCTCGATGGCTGGTTGTGCAGTTGCAGGCGCGTCGATACGCGATGTTTGCCAGCCAACATCGGCAATGCCAATCAGCTTCTGCGCCGAGAATAGTCCCTGGTAGGACGCTCGATACGTCAGTGACTCGTTCACAAAAGGCAGTGCAAGTGCAACGCCCATGCATTGCAACAGCAGCAGTCCCAGCCCCGCCCGGATTGTCCAGGATCGTGCCATCAGTCATCCTCTTGATTGCCACGGGAGTCGTCGCAGGTAACGGCCTCCCCGGCATTCCACGCCAGAACACAAATCATCCTGTTGATCCTGTTTGGCAATCTACACATATATTAGTTCATTGCGGATCGATGGAACCGGGTTTGTACCCTGCGGTCAGGGAACCGGCAGGTAATATGCGATCCGCATCGGCAAGCCCTGTGCGTCTGTCGGTGGATCGACCGGCAAGGTCTGACAGGCACCGTCAGCGAGCCTGGCCGTGAGCGCACACACCATGGCATCGATGATGTCATCGCGTGCCACCTCGCGGCGCAGAAACTCATGGCAGGCCCGCTCGAAGAGCACATGGCAGTCGGGCAAGTACTGCTGCAGCAGCTGCAGGCGTTGCTGCTGCCCCTCCCTTGTCTTCTTGTTGAACTGCATCGCGCGTTGACCATTCAGCGCCCAGAAGCATAGCTCCGGGTGACATTCTTGCAGCACACCCTGCAGTGCCCTGTTGTCACGCAGCAGGGTGTCGATCTCGCGAATCTTCGGCACGATGTTCCAGGCCTGCTTGCTGAGTCCACGGCCGCTTGCCTGGCGGTTCAGCCTGAGGGCGTCCGGATAATCGGCCGCCACCAGCGTGGCCCGTGCCGGGGCGGAAAACACGCTGGACGCACGCCCGCGCCCCAGCAACTTGCGCGCCTCCCGGTCGCAGTGGCGCCCGTCAGGATCGGCCCCGGGGAGCCCGATCGGAATATCGATCAATGCACTGTCGGCCGCGAGGGCCAGCGCGCCCACCGCGTCTGCATCGGCCGCGACCTGGAAGCCCGCGTTCATTTCCTCATCCAGCAGCACGCAGAACCAGCCCGCCCTGCAGCCGTCGATGCCGATAAATCTCCGCCTGGATGTCATGGTCGTATTGTCAGCCTCGTTGATGCGCCTTCCCGGCAAGGGGCAGGATATAATAAGCCGGTTCTCCCTGTTCCCCTGTCACGAAATTGTCAGCCCGGGTGCCCCGTCGATAATCACGCATGACTCGCAAACAACAGACACACCGCTGGATCGCCCACATGGACCTGGATGCGTTCTTCGCCAGCGTCGAGCAGCAGAAACACCCGGAATACCAGGGACGTCCCGTTGTGGTCGGCGCACAGCCCGGTCAGCGTGGCGTCGTCGCCGCCGCTTCCTATGAGGCCCGGCGCCATGGGATACGCTCGGCCATGCCCATTGCCGAGGCCTACCGGCGCTGCCCGGATGCCGTGTTCGTGCGCCCCGACATGGACAGGTACCGTCAATACTCGCGGCATGTCCTCGAGGTCCTCGAAACCCTGTCACCGCGTATCGAGGCCGCCTCCATCGACGAGGCCTACATGGATGTCAGTGGACTGGAAAAACTGATGGGACCCCCCGAAATCATTGGCCGGGAAATCAAACAACGCATCCACACCGAAACGGGACTCACCGCCTCCGTCGGCATCGGGCCCAACCGGCTGATTGCGAAACTCGGCTCGGACTACCGCAAGCCCGACGGTTTGACCGTCATCGCCCCGCAACAGGTCCTCGACTTCCTCGCCCCCATGCCGGTAGCCAACCTTCGCGGACTGGGCCGCCAGACACAGAAGATCTTCGAGCGCCTCGGTATCGAGACCGTCGAACAACTGCGCACCACCCCGCTACAGCGCCTGCAACAACACCTCGGGGAAAAGGCCGCCGCAGGTTTCAGCCGACAGGCCCTAGGTATCGCCCCGGACGTCATCCACAGCGGACAAGGACGTAAAAGCATCTCGAAAGAGACCACCTACGGGGCGGACGTCCGGGACACCACCGTGTTACACGACACCCTGCGCAGGCTGTCGGCCGACGTCGCCAGGACCGCACGCAAGGAGGGACTGTCAGGACGGGTCGTGACGATGAAAATCCGCTTCGCGGGATTCGAGACCTATACGCGGCAATACAAGAGCACGACATCAACCCACGATGAACGCGAGATACTGAAAACCGCCTGGCGGCTCTTTCAGGACAGCAAGCTGCCGAAGAAACCGGTGCGCCTCATCGGCGTCGGCATCAGTGACTGGCAGGACGGGCAGCCTGCGCAGACCGACCTGTTCGAGCAACCCCGCCAGCAGGAGGATGACAAGCAGGTGCTGAAGACCATCGATGCGGTGAGCGAGAAATTCGGGAAAGGCTTATTGCAGGTCGGCGCACCGCGCAAACAAGGGCAGTAGGGCCCGCGGCAAACCAGGGGCCACCTGGATACCCGCTTTCGCGGGTATGACAACATACGTTTTTGTATTTAACGCCTGCCCGTCTGCCCTGCCTGCCCGTCTGCCCCGCCTACCCGTCTGCCCTGCCTACCCGTCATTCCCGCGCAGGCGGGAATCCATGTCTTTAACCGTCCATACAAACCAGAGGCCACCTGGATACCCGGCTTCACGGCTATGACGCAATTCCATTTTCTGTATTTCATGTCTATATTCATTACAACGCCACGAAATACTGTAATGATCTTATTTACTCTATTTCGT
>CAJQNP010000051.1 GCA_905479705.1 uncultured Gammaproteobacteria bacterium | reverse complement strand
GCCCTGCATCAGGGTGCGGATGGCATCACGGGTTTCCTCTGGCAGTTGCACACCCCAGGTCACGGTCGCATTCGAACCACCCCGTGCCGCGTCGAATCCACCCCGGTAGTGCAGCGGCACGGTTCGGGTTGCCATCTCGTGAAACCAGCGCGGCTTCTCCGCGGGCACCACGACCGCCTCACTGCCACGCAAGGATGCGCGCCAGGTCTGCCGCTCGGTCATGGCATACAGGCTGACCTCGCCCGAGGCAATCAACCGGTCCAGCGCGGTATTCGAGGCAAACTGTAGACTGAATCCCGGCTTCTTGACTGGCCTGGGCATCAGTTGCTTGCTTGCCATGACCACCCTGGGGACAGGTTGCGTATCTGGTATCACTGCTGGTTTTGTTACTGGTGCCGGCCTTTTTTTCTGCTGCCTGTCGAGTTGAGAACCTTTTGTAGCCTGCTGCAGCCGGGCAATCTCATCGCGACCCCTGTCCAGCTGCTGCCCTGTCCGCTGCAAGCGGTCTTCCAGTTCAGCCAGCCGCTCGGCCTGCAGATGCGAGCGAGCCTGCGCTGTAGCCAGCGACTGGCGGGCCTGTACCAATGCATCCTCGACCTGTGCAAGTTCGGCGCCGAGCCGTTGCCGCTGTGCACGTAACTGCTGCAGCGCGCTGTCCAGCGAATCGGACTGCGCCTGCACATCGACAGCGCGTTGGTCTGCCTGGCTGGCAATGACCTGCAGGGCACGCAGCGCGTCCTGTAACTGTTCAAGCTGCAGCTGCTGTGAGTGGACAACTTCCCGCAACCGGGATGACTGCGCAACGGCGGCCGCCTTGCCCTGATCCTGCACGGGGAGTTCCTGCACCAGTGCAAACACTGCCATCAGGCACAGGCCGATAATGGACATGAAGCGCATTACGTCAGTCTGCAGGGCATCGGTGTCGTTGCCGGCAACACCGGCGGTCGCAGACAGGCGTAGCTGGCGCGATCGGCGGATCATGTCCCGCCCTGCCCGGCGACGACAGCGCCTGTGCCAATACCGTCGACCGACTCGCGTATTTCACGCAGCAGGTCCTCAACCCGGAGCGCGTGCCGCTGGTCCTGCGCCTCGTAGTAATGGTTTAGCCGGGTTCCCAGCAGCGAACTCTTGATGACCCGCATCAGGTAACCGCCGACACCGCCGACGATGGTCGTCGTCAGTGCCGTCAGGATGCCGCCATCCACGAGGCGGCTGAGCACGGCATAGGCGCCGGCCTGTGTCGTGACCCCGGGATCACCCAGTGCAAACAGCAGGGCGCTGCGCATCCCGATCGCGGTCCAGATCACACCGATACCAAAGAACAGGCTGATCCAGACATCACTGAGGTGTTCCAGCTGGGCAATTTCATCCTGCGGACGCTGTTCACCCAGGTACTGACCCAGCAGGCGCAGGCTGCGGACATACAGGCCCAGCGTGACAGCAAAGGGAATAATCGACAGACCCAGGTTACGCTGGCACCATTCCAGCAGACCTTGCAGCTGCGGGATCTCGAGTAACGAGACCGAGATGATATCGAGCACGCTTAGCAGGTACAGCGTGACCGCCCCGGCTGTCAGGCTGAGCAGCATGCCCAGCACCAGGCCATTGAAGAAGCCACTGTCCGCTGAATGCTTCATCACCCTTACTCAAGCGGACCACAGGCCTCGCAGGTCGCTTCCAGCACCAGCTCGGTTTCCTGGTAGAGGTTACTGGCACGCGTGTAGTTGATCCGGTCGGCACTGACCTTGAGCAGCCCCTGCTCCTTGTCGCCGAGCTCGCGGTTCATCTTGCGCATGACATCGGACTGCTGCGGGCAGGTCTGTGAACAGACGCTGTAGTCACTGACCAGCGAGACGTACTTGACCCCGAAGTAGCGGTTATAGGTCTCGCGCGCCTGGCGCTTGCTGAGCAGGCCGGCATCGTTCGACCACAGCAGGAAGTCACTGAAGCTCGCCTTGTTTTCCTTTTTAGGATCACCCTCGGCGATGCTCAGCAGCCGCTGGAAATAGGCGTCGAACTCGTGTTCGCAGCCGGTCTCGAGATCGAAGCGCGCCTGGCTGATGGCCTGCTCCAGGTTGGGCCCCTCGGGCAGGCTGCACGAGGCAGTTTTCGCAGGGCTGTTGCTGCAGGCAGCCAGCGAGGTGGCCATGGCCGCAACCGTCGCGATAGCGGTCAGTTTCATTTTCATGGTTGTTTTCATAACAATTCTCCTGTTGAGTGCGCTCACATCTGCAACGCACTTTCATAGCCGTACTCGACGGGACCCGCCGGCGGGATGGCCATTGGCATTACATCCTGTTCCTCGCCAAACAGGATCGCCTTGACGCCGGCAACCACCTCCTGCATCTCCGGCGTGATGGTGCCGAACGACTGGTTAAGCTGTTCCATCAGGGTGGCCCGGGCAATCTCCTCGCGCGTCCGCGCGATCAGGCTGGAGGTTTCCTGCATGTCGAGATAGATATCCGAGGCAATGACGGCCAGCGAGGAATTGGTCTTGCCGCCGGAGCGCGCGACCAGCTGGTAGTACTGGCTGAAGCGGTCACTGAGACGCATACCCGAACGGCCACGCAGGGAAGGCTGGGTAGTACTCGCCGCACTCCCCCCCTCCTCGCCGATCAGGAGTTCCTGCAGGGTCCAGGAGGTCTTCTTCTGGCCAAGCTCCTTGCGAATACGCTTCTCAAGGCTGTTCGACGTGGCATTCACCGCCGTCTCCATTTCCGGCAGCTTGTCTGCCATGACATCAAGCATCTCCAGGTAACTCTTGCCCAGCTGCCGCGCAATGCGTTCACAACCGGGATCGCCCTCGTTACCCTCGCACTTGCTGTCCATGTAGAGCTTCTGCTGCTGGTCGAGCTGACCAATGACACCCTGCAGCCCGGTCTCCATCTCCGCGGCGACGTTGCCGGTGTGCTTGATCTCTTCCAGCACGGTCGTGGGAAACAGCTTGATGGTTGGTGCCGTCGATCCGGCATGGGCACTGATGGGTAACACCAGCGCACCAATCAGCAACCCGCCAAGCAGATTTCGCACCCTGTTTGATTCACAGCTGGATATGGTCTTCATGAGAACCCCTCCTTGTCGTCATTGCCTGCATGTCTCACCTCGATAGATTCGTGGCGTGTCTTCTTGAGGATCAATATAGGCGCGCGACCCTGAACAGAACCTGAACGGGTCCCGCGTGATGACCTGGAATCTTTCCCGGATCACTGTGTGCAACTCATGAAGGAGGCGGTTAAAGACCAGTCCTTCGGGACACACTGGCAAGGGCAGCGGGTGGACACCACGTGAGCCGCGGCACATAACGGAACGCCGCCGCCCGGGGACCCGGCCGGGAATCAGCGCTTATTTGACCGGGATCAACCCGGATCGGCCGGGATTCATTCAGTATTTGGAGTAATATCAACGGATAACCCACAGTCACACACGAGGTGCTCCATGCAACGGCTACTTGCGACGCTCATTGTTGGTCTTTCCGCAGCAACACCGCACAGCTATGCGGCCGACTACGAAACTGAACTGGCAGCCAGCAGAAAAACAGTGCAGGAATTCATGCAGTCTCTGAAACAGGAATTGCAGGCAGGCATGCAGGACGGTGGTCCGGTCAACGCCATCAGCGTCTGCAACCTGACGGCACCGGCTATTGCGAACACCTACAGCATACGTAACGGCTGGGATGTCGGGCGCACCAGCCTGAAACTGCGCAACCCGGCCAATGCGCCGGACGCATGGGAACGCTCGGTAATGGAATCATTCGAGGAGCGCAAGCGCGCCGGCGAGGACCTCACCACCATGGAATACCACGAGGTGACGGGCAAGAAAGGCAGCCAGCAGTTCCGCTACATGAAGGCAATCCCGACAGGCAAGATATGCCTGGTCTGTCACGGCGAACAGGTGGACTCGGTCACGATGACTCGCATCGAGACGCTCTACCCCGATGACCAGGCAACCGGGTTCAACGAGGGTGATATCCGCGGAGCGTTTACCATTACACAACCGCTGCAGGGTAAATAGCACTTGCTGTCAGGCACACCCTGACCTGCTGACATAAACATTGGGAGCTGATTGCGTTGGCGACTCAAATACAGAGTGCGGCCCGAATGAAACGCAGCGGAATCCGCGAAGGATGTCTCCCGGATTACGTTTCACTCCATCCGGGCTACATCATTTGAGTTTCCGGTGACGACCACGCAGCTGTCGCTCAAGGCCGGGATACCGCATTCCCGGACACTACTGCGTACGATCAAGTCCGGCCATGAGCGCTCCTGCAGATGGTGTTTCAACCTGCACTGGAGTTAGACAGCTGGCGGGTACGGGCCTGTAGTGTTTTAAACATGCGATTTCCAGCCCGTCATCTCCTGTTACAGGTCAGGGGCGTTTTCGCTTGAGCAAATCATCAATATAGCTACACCACGCCTGGCTACCACGATCAGGAACCCCCGGCTTGCCGCGAATACCCAGTTTGAACTCTACAACGGACTTCCACTCCTCAGAGCCGACATCCGGTCCATGCCCCATGCCATCACCGGACGCTATGGCTGACTCCACAGACCGGTACCAGGACCCGCTACAAAGACTGGCTGTTTCGGGTGGCGGTAGCTGTTGCTGGCAGGCCGCCAGAACGCACAATGATGCGACCAGGAAAATTGCTGGTAATTGATTCATGCGGGGCAAGTCGTCTGGCGCAGGTGCTCAGTGCATGTCTGGCGTAGCCCCCTGTGGGCTATTCCCTTTCAGCCTTGCGGCTGACGCCGGCACTCCAGATTCGGTATCGGACTTCGTATCCCCGGGGTACGTAGACAACGATTGGAAGACGACTGTTATAGGGGATAAGGAGCGGGGTGCCCGTAACAAATCTCTCGACCTTCTGGCCGCCCTCTGGTGCAGCCATCAGGGTACTCATGGCAACATCACTGCCGGTAACCTCGTAATAGGTATATCCCCAGCCCTCGAGTGGCCTGGGGGCAATGGTGCTGCCGAGGCGCATCAGGTTCACACCATCGGTCAGCATCATTTTTCCCGGGGTGAGCTCAACCTTGAATCCGTCTTCTTCGCCTCGCTCCTTGTGCGGCAGTACAATAACGAGACGCTCCATTCCCTCCCCGGCATCAGGAAAGGCCTTCAACTCGGGATGCCCGGCAGCAAGGGCCCCGGCATTTAATAGTGCCAGGCCAATCGCCAGAAACTGTGTCAATCTATTTCTCATACCTGCCATGCCTCACGTGGTTAATCAGTTCTCAGGCCAGCCTATCATCAGGCTATCGCCTGCACTACCGGGAAAGGATACTGCCATTCCACAACATTCGCCGGCTTACTGTATTGCAATGTGTTATACCCTCATTTTGCATGTTGTGGAACATTTGACATAAACCGGTAAATGCGGGTTTAACAAGGCATAACTAACGGCAACCCGGGTGCGCTCCCTGCATGCCAGTGAATCTGACAGTTATCGACCAAAGGATCGGTCGAGGTCGGGTACTCGTCGTCCCTGGCAATCCACTCACCGGGTGTTGCCATGGATGGCGACACCAGGAACCGGCCCTCTGCCAGAACCAGCACGCCGCTTTCTTGCGTTTCGCTGGTCCGGTAGTGCCGATGCGGGATGATCCGGCACCGTGCCTTCCAGGACCCATCGGTAAAAACTACCGACAGCTCATGTTGAGGTTGAGGACTTCACACGGGCGTCGCTCTGCATGAATACCGTAGCAGCAACCCATGAACGTCATGCGAACCGGCATTCAGGGTCGACCGGGATAAACGGCATGACCGTATCAAGTCAGGCCCGATGACCCGGGAATAACGCTATAATCGGGCCATATGACACTGCTGTTCATATATGTATTTGTCGCACTCGGATTTTCGTTTCTGTGTTCCATCGCCGAAGCGGTCATCCTCAGTGTCAACATCCCCTATATCACCCTGCTTACCCGGGATGGCAAACCGTCGGGCGCGGTACTTGGGCGCATGAAGGCGGATCTCAACAGCGCGCTGGCGGCCATACTGACCCTGAATACCATCGCCCATACTGTTGGAGCCGCAGGTGCGGGCGCACAGGCCGCACAGGTTTTCGGCAACGCCTGGGTCGGTGTTACCTCGGCTGTACTGACTCTGCTGATCCTGGTGTTTTCAGAAATCATCCCCAAGACACTCGGTGCGTACTACTGGAAGCAACTCGCACCGGCGACAGCCTACGTGCTGCAGTTCATGGTCTGGCTGCTGTGGCCATTCGTGAAAATGGCCGAGCTGATCACGCGCGGCATGTCCCGCGAACAGGTACTGACAGGCTTTAACCGCGACGAACTGGCGGCCATGGCGGACATCAGTGCCGGTGAAGGCCTGCTCGGCAAAGAGGAAACCCACATACTCAAGAACCTGCTTCGACTCCGGGACAGCAGGGTGACAGATGTCATGACACCTCGTACGGTCATCTTTTCGCTGCCGGAAGACCTGCGTGTCGAGGAATTCTTCTGGAAATACGAGAAACAGCGGTTCTCGCGCATCCCTATCCACGCAGACGACCCCGAGCATCTGAACGGCTTCGTGCTGCGCAGCGACCTGTTGCTGGCACAGGCACGTGGCAACACGGATACCGCGTTGGCGAACTACCGCCGCGAGCTTCATGCCCTGCCCGCTTCAATATCACTATCCAGCGCCTTCGATGCCCTGCTGGAGATTCGCGCCCACCTGATGATCATCGTTGATGAATACGGCAGCACCATCGGCTTGGTCACGCTCGAGGACATCCTCGAAACCCTGCTGGGCCTGGAGATCATCGACGAGAGTGACCAGACCGTGGACATGCAGGCCCACGCGCGGCGCCTGTGGCGCAGGCGTGCACGTGAGATGGGGCTGGAGGGGATAGACGAGTTGCATCGCGAGCCCTAGTCGGCAGTACCCGGAGGACGAGACGGGCGGCCCAACCATTGCCGTGCATATCTAAAGTGCTTGCAGAGGGAACGTCCGAAATTCAACGTGAGCACAGCGTTCGGTTGGCCCTTCGGTCTGGGCGCATGCCGGGTTTTTAAATGTCGACTAACGCTGCGCGTTCAATCGGTCATCCCCAAAATGGCTGTTTATGTCTCGAAAGCAACATTCCCGGTGTTCACCCGCTGAAACTCCACTCACTGCTTGAGCACTTCCGGCAGAGGAATACCGATTGCACCAGACGGCGGCTTGATACCGAGATAAGCCGCGAGCGTAGGCGCGACATCATACGGCGTGACGGGACGACTCACTGTTACAGACGACAGGCCAGCACCGGCAAAGATCACCGGCACGAAGGTGTCGTAGCGCCATGGCGAACCATGGGTTGAGGCCACAGTCAATCCGTCAAAGTCGTTAATGAACACGTTTGGCTCGAATACCAGGTAAATGTCACCGGAGCGTTTCGGGTGGAAGTTGCGCAAGATCGAGCGCGTCATCAACGTGTCGGGCAGATTGTCCGTACGCAGGGCCGTGCTGGATACCGCATAAGCGACGCCATCGAACTTCAGTAATTCCGCTGCGACTGCCTGTTCAACCTGACCCTGGTCCAGCCCCTTCTCCCGGATCAGGTCATGATTCAAATAGAGATAAGGCTGGAAGAAGGCCTCGATCAGTTCTTCGCCAAGGCCAAACTGCTTTTTCAGGGCCATTATGGCCGACGTTTTGTCCAGAGCCTCGGTATCAAAGTAATGCGCATTATCGATGTCCAGCTCATGCAGATGCCCGGGTACTTCCGGCTGACCGTGATCAGCAGACAAGACGATCAGGGTGTTTTC
>CAJQNP010000050.1 GCA_905479705.1 uncultured Gammaproteobacteria bacterium | reverse complement strand
GTCTGCGACCTTGCGTAACGATTGTAACCAGGTAGATATGATTTTCTATCGAAACACGGCCTTTTCGCAGGTCACGACCATGTGCTGGTGAGTTGATCGTTGATGTCTGTTCTATATCCATCCGCAGAACCCTAGTCACCTGAAGTACATGCTCCAATCAGAGATATGCATTTCTAAACGTAGGAATAATTTGCGCCTGCAAGACGCTTGTATGGTGTTTCACGCCAGATATCATGATGATTGAAGGCGCCGGGATGGGAGGGACAGACAAGTCGCTTCTGACCGTAGGGTACAGACCGTAGGAGTCATCGTCCCCATCCCCTCACCACAGAACGCCGATTAGGAATCTAGCTGCCACACAGCCAATGGATCCCAAGCTTGCGTGGGTGAGTTCCCGGCTTCACAACCAACCAAGTTGCGGAGGTCATTGTGGCAAAGCGCGTAGCAAAAATCACCCTCGGTATCGATGTCGCCAAAGATGAATGTAGGGTCTGTCAGTGGGAGTCGACCGAGGCCCTGACGCTGCCCAATCAGGCGGGCAGTATCAGGGCCTGGCTCCAATCCTTGCAGGGCCCCGTGCAGATTGCCCTTGAACCGACCTCGCACTACCACCTGGTCTGGGTCGACGCGGCACTGGCACTCGGTCACGAGGTCTACCTCATCAACCCACGGCAACTGGCCCATTACCGTGAGGCGGTCAACGTGCGTAACAAGACCGATCCCCAGGATGCCTGGCTGCTGGCCCGCTATCTAGTCCATGAAGGGTGCCAGCTACGGGCCTATCAGCCCCCGTGCCGCAAGGCACAACAGCTGTGGGCCTTGCTCAAGCGCCGCGCGGTGGCCGTCACCGCACGCAAACAACTGCAGCAGAGCTTCCGCGAGATTAACCTGTCTACCCGGGCGCTGCTCAGCCAGTTCCAGCACCTGCTGGCACGCATCGACCGGCGCATGAGCATACTCATACAGGCACTGGGCTGGGCTGGTGACTACCAGCGTTGCCTGTCCATTCCGGGTGTCGGCCCACTCAATGCTGCCGCCCTGGTCACCGCCTATCACCGTGGCGCCTTTGCTAACAGTGATGGATTTGTTGCCTTTATCGGGATGGACGTACGCCTGCGCGAGTCTGGACGCTACAGGGGTAAACGAAAGCTGACCAAGCGTGGCGAGGCTGAATTGAGGCGTCTGCTCTACTGTGCTGCACAACCAGCGCGCACTTATCCGCCCTTTGAAAACTACTATCAACGCCAACTAGACAAAGGCCTGCCGAAGATCGCTGCCAAGGTCATTCTCGCCAGAAAGCTTGCGCGCATCGCCTTCTCCCTGTTGAACAACCAACAAATGTTTATCAGACAAACAGAAAAAATGGTTGCATATTCGCCATAGAATCTCCTACGCCACCATCAAGCACCGGGACCAATCAGTGATGCCCCTGGTTTCGTTTTGTCACGGATACGGTCCGCTTTTGAATAATTACCATGGAAAGTTACCACCGCGGTAGGAGCGCCTTGTTTATCCCCGGCGATTAATCGGCTACAGGCGCGAACAGCACTGGCACGGCCAAAACACTAGCCCGCCAGCACGAACCCCACACCGGCGAGATAGAACAGGGCCGGGTAATGCCAGCGTGGCGGCTTCTTCAGCAGGGGTTCCAGCAACAGCGTCAGGATCACACCCATGACCATGTACAGCGGTATCACCTGTATCGAGGTAAAGTGGCGCATGTCATCCGGCAGGTAATAAAAGTAAAACGTACCGTAGAACAGCAGAAAGAATCCGTTGGCCAGGATCTCGAGTAACGGACCGTCGAAACCGGATACCAGCCCTTTCAGCCAGTGCGGGCGTATCTCGACCGATTTCTGTTGCAGCACGTAATGAAAGAAATACACGTAATAACCGTACACCGGCCAGATAATAAAATTCAGCACCGAGGTGTAACCGTCATGGATGGGCCACACGCGGTATTGCCACAGGTGATCACCCATCACCAGGTAATACAGCTTGCCGAGAGAGACCTCGCAGACGATCGCCACCAGGAAGGCCACGGCCATGGACAGCAACAACTGGTAGGCATCGATGCGCACCCACTCGCGCAGCAGCAGCGAACCCAGCAGGTAAAACAGGACGACGCCGACCAGCGCACCGGACAGCCCCTGCAGGACCAGTATTGCAGCATGTGACATCAGCACGGGAACTACATCTAGATGTGCGAGACCAGCTTCGCCCCGGGCACATGCTCCTGGATGGCGCTGGCGATTTCAAACCGGATACCCTGTATGGGTCGTATCGACACCCATAGCAGGTTGAGCTTCAGGTTGAACTCGGCAAACACCACCGCGTGATCAAAGTGCGTCAGCACGATGTGTACATCCTGTATGGCGTTATCGATGAGATACTTCGGCTTGTCGCGCAGGCCCGGGATCAGCATCATGAAGTCACTCAGCGGTTTGCCGTTTTCGTCATGCGACGGCGCCCGCTTGTGCAGCGGCTCCGCGCGGGTGTCGAACTTTACCGAGAGCCTTGGTAGTGTCATTGTCGTTATCTGTTAGAGCCGGGCTGCCTTCATAATAGCCGATATCCGAAAAGACATGCAGCGACATGACCCCTGGCGTGGCCAGACCTGCTGATAACGCCTTGAAAAATTTCACAACTTGTCATTCCCGCGGAGGCGGGAATGACAGCAGGGCAGTGATTTCAGGCCGCAGATAAAACCGCGTCACGCACCCGCTCCAGGCGATCACGCACTTCAGCGGCGAGGTCCTCAACCCCCTGTTTATCTACCAGCCCCAGGACCGCGGCGGGATCCATAAAACCCACGGTAATGGCACCATCATCCTCTTCGCGCAGCACCACGTTGCATGGCAGCAACAGGCCAATGTCCGGATCCGCGTTGATGGCCTGGTTGGCAAGCACCGGGTTGCAGGCACCCAGTATCAGGTATGGCTTGCGATCGACATCAATCTTATTCTTCAGGGTCGCGGCCACGTCGATCTCGGTGAGCACGCCGAACCCCTCTTCCTTTAATGCAGCCTCAACGCGGCTGCGTATCTCGTCCATGTTGCCGTTCACGGTTACATTAAATCCGTACATAGTCTGTTCTCCTTCGAATGAATTACCCCTGATCGGGCAATCAGGAAATCGTAGAGTCGAATGTATTCGACCAACAGTATTGCCTGGCAACCTTCGGCGCTGGCCGGATACATTCGGCCCTGCAAGGATAATCCTGCTTAACGGCCAGTGAAACAGCGCTTCATGTTTCAGGTAGTCAGGCGCCTCTGCGCCTCACGGTATTTCGCCGCGGTTTGCTCGATCACACCGGCAGGCAGCGCCGGACCCGGCGGCGTCTTGTCCCAGTCGAGTGTCTCGAGATAGTCACGTACAAACTGCTTGTCAAAACTGTCCGGGCTTGTGCCGGGCATATAGCTGTCAGCCGGCCAGAAGCGTGATGAATCGGGGGTCAGCACCTCATCGATCAGCACCAGGCGATCATCGTCATCCAGCCCGAACTCGAACTTGGTATCAGCGATAATGATGCCGCGCTCGAGCGCATAGGCAGCACAGCGGTCATAGATCGCAATACTGACATCGCGCACCTGCTCCGCCAGCGCATCGCCCAGCAGGCTGCGCGTCTGCGCAAAGTCGATATTCTCGTCGTGCGCACCGACCTCTGCCTTGGTCGAGGGTGTAAAGATCGTCTCGGGCAACCTGTCTGCAAGTTGCAGCCCTGGCGGCAGGGCAATGCCGCACACGGCACCGCTGCGCTGGTAATCCTTCCAGCCGGAGCCAATCAGGTAACCGCGCACAATCGCCTCCACCGGCAACGCCGATAATTTCTTCACGACGATGGCGCGACCCTCGACCTGGGCACGCTCATCGGCATTCGGCAACACCTCTGCAAGCGACAGCCCGGACAGGTGATTGGGGACGAGATCGCGGGTCTGCTCGAACCAGAAAGCGGAGACGGCGGTGAGCACCGCGCCCTTGCCCGGGATCGGGTCGGGCAGGATGACATCAAAGGCCGACAGCCGGTCGGTGGTGACAATCAGCAGGTGGTCATCACCGACAGCGTAGACGTCGCGCACCTTGCCGCGCACCAGCAGCGGCAGGCTGGTCAGGGTGGATTCGTACAGGGTCTGCTGCATCCGCTTGCTCCGTCAAAAGCGCGTATTGTACAGGAATGGCACACTGCACAGGCTCCGCCTGCAGCCGTGGCTCGGGGTTGCCGGAAGGCCATAAGCCGACAGTTGCCCGGCAGAACCGGGTTACGCTGCGCTAACCCACCTACGGGTAATGCGCCAGTACGTCACCCCCCTGAAAACTCGTAAAACCGGGTAAAAATGCTAGAATGGGCTGCTTTCGTTTTCACAACAGAATGGATAACACCATGAGCGAAGCACCTCGCGTTGGACTGGTCATGGGCAGCAACAGTGACTGGGACGTCATGCAGCACGCAGCCACGCAACTTGAATCATTTGCAATCCCCTTCGAGTCCCGGGTCGTCTCGGCCCACCGCACTCCCGACCTGCTCTATGAATACGCCGAAAGCGCCCGCGCGCGCGGCCTCACCTGCATCATTGCCGGTGCCGGCGGTGCCGCCCACCTGCCGGGCATGCTGGCGGCCAAGACCACCGTTCCCATCCTCGGCGTGCCGGTACCCTCACGCTACCTCAAGGGCATGGATTCCCTGTTGTCGATTGTACAAATGCCCAGGGGCGTGCCCGTCGCCACCTTTGCCATTGGCGAGGCCGGCGCGGCCAACGCAGCCCTGTATGCCGCGAGCATCCTGGCCACTGCGGATGAGGCACTGGCCGGCAGGCTGGAACAGTTTCGCAAGGACCAGGAGCAGGCGGTGCTGGGCATGGACCTGCCACCGTCAACATGATCCTGCCTAACGCAACCCTGGGGGTGCTCGGCGGCGGCCAGCTGGGGCGCATGTTCACGCTGGCCGCTATCAGCATGGGCTACCGCGTCGTGGTACTGGATCCGGACCCGCATAGCCCGGCGGGCACCATCGCCGACCAGCACATCAAGGCCGACTACCACGACCATGCCGCCCTGCAACTGCTGGGTGATGCCTGCGCCGCGGTCACCACCGAGTTCGAAAATGTCCCGGCCGAGAGCATGGAGTTTCTTGAAACGCTGTGCGCCGTGCGCCCGCATGCCGATAGCGTGCGCATTGCACAGGACCGCATTCGCGAAAAGACCTTCGTGCAGGAACAGGGCCTCGCCACCGCAGCGTTTGCCGCCATCTACGAAGACGCGGATATTGTCGCGGCCATGCAGACACTGCGAGCACCGCTGCTGCTGAAGACCGCCTCCATGGGCTACGACGGCAAGGGCCAGGTCCAGGTCGGCACGCTGGCAGAGGCGCGCACCGCACATGAACAACTGGGCAACACCGCCTGTGTACTGGAAGAACGGATTGACCTCGAGCACGAGGTCTCGGTGATCCTGGCGCGCAGTGTCAACGGTGAGAAAGCCACCTACCCGGTCGGCGAGAACCGTCATGTCAACGGCATCCTGGATACCACCCTGGTACCGGCCGCGCTGCCCCCCGACATTGCCCGGAATGCGGTCGACATGGCGATACAACTGGCGGATTCCATGAACTACTGCGGGGTGCTGGCAGTGGAATTCTTCTACACGCGGCAGGGTGAGTTGCTGATCAATGAAATCGCGACACGACCACACAACAGCGGACACTACACGGTCGATGCCTGCGCCACGTCGCAGTTCGAACAGCAGGTGCGCATGATGTGCGGCCTGCCGCCCGGCGACACCCGCAGCCTGTCACCGGTGGTGATGACCAACCTGCTGGGTGACATCTGGCAACAGGGTGAACCTGCCTGGCAGGTGGTCCTCAACGAGGCGAATGCCCACCTGCACCTGTATGGAAAGAACGAGGCCCGGCCCGGACGCAAGATGGGACATATCAACTGCATTGCCGACGACCTCGAACAGGCGCTGGCAACCACCGCGGCCATTCGCAAGGCGCTGTCGATCTGACA
>CAJQNP010000049.1 GCA_905479705.1 uncultured Gammaproteobacteria bacterium | reverse complement strand
GAGTAAAGGAGTCGGCGCGCGCGCATACCATCATGGCTAGGGGAGGTGATTCCTCATTAATGAGCCGAATATAAGCGAGCAGTCATTTTCCGATAGCCAACACATGCCGTCTTTACAAACGGGAGAGGTCCATATAAGCGCATCGCATGCGCGACCGGAGTTATCTCTAGACATCCACCACGCATTGCGCGCGCCATTTGCCGGGCCGGACCTCGTGTACGTCCAGTTGTGTGTAGGTGGCCCCCTTGACCTCGGCCGCGGGCTGGTGGCGCGCAATGTCGATGGGTTCACCGCAGGCACTGGCGTGCAGGCGGCAGCCATCTAGCGTGACACTGAACTGCTGGAACAGCATACGGCGGGTGGCCACCTCGTAGACCAGTGCGTTGAGCCAGTCGACGAACAGCAGTTCCAGGTCCGGCGCCTCGCACTCGATGCTGACATGCTCCCGGCAGACGACCATATCGGGGTCGGTGATGACGGCAGTGAGCGCCAGGGCCGCTCCTTCAAAGGCCGCGGCCGGGCTGTCACCGTAGCCGCGTACGCCGATGTCGGCCTCGTGGTGGAAGTGTTCCCACATGTGTCAGCCGCTGCTGCCGGACTTGTCCGCGGCCAGCTTCTCGACAACGAGTTCACGCATGCGAAACTTCTGCAACTTGCCCGTTACGGTCATCGGGAACTCGTCAACGAACCAGATTTGCTGCGGTATCTTGAAATGGGCGATGTGGTCCTCGCAGAAGTCGCGGATCTCATCGGCCGTGGTCGTCTCGCCCTCGTGCAACTGGATCCATGCCATGATGTCCTCGCCATAGTATTCATCGGGTATGCCGAACACGGCGACCTCGGCAACCTTGGGATGGGTAAAAATATAGTCCTCGATTTCACGTGGATAGATGTTCTCGCCGCCGCGGATGATCATGTCCTTGAGTCGTCCGGTAATGCGCACATAGCCCCCGGCATCCATGCTGCCCAGATCGCCCGAGGCCAGCCAGCCACGGTCGTCAATCGCCCGTGCGGTTGCCCCGGCGTCGCCATAGTAGCCCCGCATGATGTGGTAGCCGCGGAAACAGATTTCGCCCACCGTATCGAGTGGCACGGTCTTGCGTGTCTCGACATCCACCACCTTGACTTCCTGGTGCGGGAGATTGGTCCCCACGGTCTCGACGCGGCGCTGCAGGGTGTCTTCCCGGGTGGTCAGGTGGGTCAGCGGCGAGGCCTCGGTTTCCCCGTAGCCGATCAGGATCTCGCTGCAGTGCATCTCCGTCATGACGCGCTGCATGAGCGCCGGCGGGCAGGCCGCGCCGGCCATGATACCGGTGCGCAGACTTTCCAGGTTGTGGATCCCGAATGCCGGCAGTTCCAGTTCGGCGATGAACATGGTCGGTACCCCATGGATGGCGGTGCAGCGTTCACTCTCCACCGCCCTGAGTGTTTCACTGGCATCGAAGTGTTCGCCGGGAATAACGATGCAGGCACCCACCGACAGACACAGCAGGTTGGCCAGCACCATGCCGAAGCAGTGGTAGAAGGGCACGGGCACGGCAAGCCGGTCACTGGCGCTAAAGTGCATTGCCCGGGCGGAGAACCAGGCGTTGTTAAGGATATTGTGGTGTGTCAGCAGTACGGCCTTGGGAAAGCCGGTGGTCCCCGAGGTGTATTGAATGTTGATGGGGTCGTCCATGTCCAGTAAATCGGTGACGGTGGCCAGTTGTTGCGCGCTGATGGCATCGCCAGCCGCCAGCACATCCCCCCAGGTCGTAAAACCGGGTGATGGCCGTTCACTCTGTTCCGGTGCTGCCGGATCGTACACCACGATTCGCCGCAACGCCGGCAGGTCCGGGTTGCCGATATCTGCCGGGTCGCAGTGTTCGAGTTCCGGTATCAGTCCCGTGAGCATGGCGACATAATCGCTGCTGCGAAAGGCGGGGATCATGAACAGGCCATTCACCTTCGAGCGTTGCAGTGCATAAGCCAGTTCACTGGAACGGCAGGCGGGATTGATATTGACCAGGATGGCACCGATGCGCGCCGTGGCAAGCTGCAGCAGCAGCCACTCGATGTTGTTGGTCGACCAGATGCCGATGCGGTCACCCTGGTTAAACCCGCATCCCAGCAGGCCCCGTGCCAGCGGTTCCACCGCGGCCTCCAGCTGCGCATAGGTGAGTCGCCGTTGCTGCGCCAGCGAAACGACCGCCTCGTTATCCGGGAGGCGCCCGGTGATGCCGGCGAGGTGGGCAGGGATCGTGGCACCCAGCAGCGGTTCGTTACCGCCGCGATGAAAATAACTGAGTCGTTCTGTTGGCATTCATCTTTCCTGCTATGGCATCAAACGTGATCCAGCGTTTCAGCTGTCGATATCGGCCCAGTAACTGTCGACGCTGTCCTGCAGTTCCTGCAGCAGCTGCTCATCGCGCCGCGGCTCAAACAGATGGGCGAAACGTCCCTGTCTTTCAAGGTAGGCCTCGACGGGCTGGCGCTGTTTCGGAATCCTGGTGTGTACCACCTGGCCATCGATGTACTCCTTCAATGGCCACACGCCGGTGGTGACCGCCAGCTTGCCGATATCGGCCGAGTCGCGGGGCGCGTAGTCCCAGCCGGTCGGGCAGGGTGCCAGTGCGATGATCATCCGTGGTCCCTTGAGTTGTTTCGCCTTTTCAATCTTGCGTGCCAGGTCCAGGGGTTCGGCACCGATGACGGTGGCCAGGTAGGCCGGTTTGTGGGCTGCCCAGATAGAGAACAGGTCTTTCTTGTAACCGGCAAAGCCATGCGGTCCCGTGCTGGTTGCGGTCCTGGCGGCATGCGGCGTGGCACCCGAGAATTGTTGCCCGGTGTTGCCATAACCCTCGTTGTCGTAGCAGATGTAAATAAAATCCAGGTCGCGTTCCATGGCGCCGGAGGTTGACGACAGTCCCATGCCGTAGGCCGCGCCGTCACCGGTCAGTACGACCACCTGCAGGTCCTCTGCCGCGGCCAGGCGTTGTTGCTCGATGAGAATATCCAGCGCATCGCGGATACCCTGTGCGCCCGCCGGTGCCGAGGCCATGGCCGTGTACAGCCAGGACCCGCGGAACGGTGTGAATGGGTACACGGCCAGCAGGGTCATGCAGCCGGCGGCATTGACGAACACCGTGTTCGAACCGAGTATGTCGTAAATCTGGTGCAGGGCCTCCAGGCCGCCGCAACCGGAACACATGGGTGTGCCGGTACCGAGCAGGTGCGTGGACGGCAGGTCCTTCATGCGTTTAAAGCGGCTTTCATTCATTGCCGGACTCCAGTTCGTTGCGCTCGGCATGGGCGATGGCCTGCAGTTTCCTGATTTCCCGGTCTTCATCGCGGCTGTACAGCAACCGCGGTGGCGGGGTCACGCCGTCCTTGACCGCCTGGCGGGTTACCGCGGCGATCTCATAAAACTCTTCCGGCGTAATGTCGCGGCCACCCAGTCCGCCAATGAAGCTGAGCAGCACGGACGGGGCCCCGGGCGTGCCGTAGAGCGCCGATGACAACTCCGAATGCAATACGCCACCCATGCCCATGGAGAGGTTCTGGTCAATGACGGCCGCACCCTGCTTGCCGGCCAGCAGGCGTTGCAGATGTGCGGCAGGGAAGGGGCGCAGCAGGCGCGGGCGTACCAGGCCTATCGCCTGGCCTGCATCCCGCAATCGATCCACGGCCTCCCTCGCCTTGCTGGCAAAGGAACCGAGCATGACGAACACGATGTCTGCATCATCGCAGCGGTAGCCCTCGACCGCGGCATGCTGGCGGCCACAGGCAGCGGAAAATGCCTCTGCTGCCTCGTCATACACCGTGAGGGCATTCAGGGCAGCCAGGTGGCTTTCATAGCGGAAGTAGGAGTAGGGTGAACCACCAAGCACGGTGACGGCCTGGCTGACAGGCGCACTGGCGCAAAAGCGCGTGCTCTCGGGCTCATAGGGCGGCAGGAAACCGGCGACCGCTTGCGCGTCCGGTATCTCGACGGGTTCCCGGGTGAATGACAGGTAGAAGCCATCAAGGTTGATGATGACCGGCAGGCGTACCCGGTGATCTTCTGCGAGCCGGTAGCCGATCAGCACACTGTCCAGTACCTCCTGGCAACTGGCGCAATGAATCTGCAGGAAGCCGCTGTCGCGTGCCGCCATGATGTCATTGTGGTCCGGTTCCAGGGTGATGGGCGAGGCCAGGCCGCGTGATACGTTGACCATGACAAACGGGGCGCGCCAGCCCGCCACGGTGTAGATCATCTCCATGGCATACAACAGGCCCTGGCTGGACGTGGCGGTAAACACCCGCACCCCGCTGGCCGCGGCGGCACCCGCGGCGGTAATCATGGAATGCTCGGATTCCAGCGTCACCGTGCGGCCGGGCATCTCGCCATGTTCGATCCAGCGGGCAAGGGTCTCGATGATCTCCGTCTGTGGCGTGATCGGAAATGCCGGAACATAGTCCACCCCGGCCAGGCGTGCGCCCCATGCAGCGGCGCCGTTGCCGGTGAGCAGGGTACGCGTCATGACTCTGCGCCCTCCGTGGCCTGCGCCATGTATTCGGGAATGGTCTCGATGGCATGTGGTGGGCATTTCGCCACGCAGATCATGCAGCCCTTGCAGTGGTCGTAGTCGATAACCGGACGCTGCTCTGCGTCCACCGTGATCGCACCGTCAGGACAGAAGGTGCTGCACACCCACCAGCAACGGTTACAGCGGTCGTATTCGATCACCGGCCGCAGGGTGCGCCACAGGCCCGTTTTTACCTCGACGCTGGTCGCGGCGGCATGAATGCTCGGTGCGGCCTGGTCAACCGCCTCGCTCGTCATATCCACCCAGTCCGGGCGTGCGTAGTCGCTGGCGCTGATCTCCGTACCCTCGGAGACTGACCCGGCATGCGCTGCCATCAGGTCATAGGCGTGCAGCGCGGTTTTCAGGTTCTCATCCAGCACCTGCGGGCCGAGTGCAGCGAGCTCGGTCCGGACCGCTTCGGCCAGCGCGTCACGGCTGACCACGCCGACCAGCCCGGCCGCCGCACCGGCACAGGCAGTGCCCGCCATCGGCAGTTCAGCCCGGTCCTCGAGCGCTTCCGCGGCAGGCAATATCAGGACAGTCGCCGCGAGATTGAGGCGCTGTTGCCAGGTCTTCGGGTCCGTGTGGCTATTGATCAGCAGTGCGGTGTGTGAATCCAGTCCCTGCAGTACACCCGCTGCCGGCACCGGTACCAGGCTGTCATCGGCAACCACGACCAGGTCGGGGTGGTGGATGACACCACGTTCATTGATTGCCTTGCGGGAGGCGCGCACGTAGGCAAAGATCGGTGCACCGCGGCGTTCGGCGCCGTAACGCGGGGCATCCTGTACCTCGTAACCCTCGAGGAAAAAGGCGGAGCC
>CAJQNP010000048.1 GCA_905479705.1 uncultured Gammaproteobacteria bacterium | reverse complement strand
TCTATATTCTCATCGGCATAACCAGCCAGGTAGATCTGGAATCTTCGGGCTGTTTGATAATACAAATTCCATCGTTACCCTGTAAATTCAACTCGATATTTTCATTACTAACAACACGAGCTGCTTCAATGAGGTAGCTAATGTTATAACCGGTTTCTATAGAATCCCCAGAATAATCGACTTCCAGCTCTTCAACCGCCTCTTCCTGTTCTGGATTATGCGCTTGAATTTTAACGTTATTTTTTGATATATCGAGACGAATGCCGCGATATTTCTCGTTTGAAAGGATCGAGGTACGCGTCAATGCCTGGCGCAGCAAATCGCGATTGATAAGCAGCTGCTTGTCGAGGGATTTGGGAATCACCCGGGTGTAATCCGGAAAACGGCCATCGATCAACTTCGACGTGAAGCGCAGTTCAGCCGTGGTGATACGAATGTGATTGCTGCTGATTTCGACACTCACATCATTGTCGCTGTGTTCCAGCAGGCGCTGTAATTCCTGCACACCCTTGCGCGGCACAATCACCTGCTGACTTTCGCCATCACCGACACTGGCAGCCAGGTCGCACAGCGCCAGTCGGTGCCCGTCGGTGGCCACGGCACGCAGCAACTTGCCAGTGGGTTCCAGCATCAGGCCGTTCAGGTAATAACGCACATCCTGTTGCGCCATGGCAAAGCCGGTGTTTTCCAGCAGACGGTGCAGTTCATTTTCAGGTAAGGAAAACTTGCGCGGTGTCTTCAGCTTGTCGATGACCGGGAATTCAGTGGCCGGCAGGGTCGACAAGGTAAACCGGCTCTTGCCCGAGCTCACCAGGCAACGGTCTTTCTTCACCGAGATATCCAGCTGTGCTTCTTCCGGCAGTGTGCGGCAGATGTCGAGCAGCTTGCGTGCCGGCAGTGTGATGTCGCCTATCTCGGTGACAGCCACATTGACCTGTGCCTGCAGTTCAACCTCGAGGTCGGTAGCCGTGAGCTTCACATTTTTCTTGGTTGCATTCAGTAACACATTGCCAAGTACCGGTAGGGTCTGACGTCGTTCAACCACACCAATGACATGTTGAAGCGGTTTTAAAAGGGCTTCTCTCTGTATGCTGAATTTCATATTTAATAAATAATGTTGTTTAGGTTAGATACTTAGTAGTTGTATTTATTAAGCAGGCCGTTTTCAGTGGATAACCCAATAAACACGTATTTTTTCAGTTAGTTGCGATAATGATAAGTCGTCGCCTGAGTGCCGTATGGCCTGTTGGCAAGTTGTGGATAACTGGGGATAACTCTGGCCCTCAAATTTATCCACAGGATATCCACCTCAACTGGTCAGGGTTCTCAACAGGTTGTTGTAGTCCTCGTTAATACGTATGTCACTGTCACGTAATTCAACCACCTTGCGCGTGGCATGCAGGACGGTGGTGTGGTCACGACCGCCAAAGGCATCACCGATTTCCGGCAGGCTGTGTGTGGTCAGTTCCTTTGCCAGCGACATGGCAATCTGTCGTGGCCGTGTAATGGAGCGACTGCGCCGCGGTGACAACAGGTCGGCGACACGGATCTTGTAATACTCGGAAACGACCTTCTGTATGTTGGCGATGGTGACGAGTTTGTCCTGTAATACCAGCAAATCCCGCAATGCCTCTTTGGCGAGGTCCAGGTTGATTGGCTGGCCGGTAAAGCGTGCGCTGGCCATGACACGACGCAGTGCACCTTCCAGTTCACGGATGTTTGACTGAATGTGCTTGGCAATAAAAAACGCCACGTCACTGGGCAGCTCAACGTCCGACTGGCTGGCCTTGCTCATCAGGATGGCAACGCGTGTCTCCAGTTCGGCCGGCTCGATAGCAGCCGTCAGTCCCCAGCCGAAGCGTGACTTGAGACGGTCCTCGAGGCCCTCGACCTCCTTGGGATAGCGGTCACAGGTAAGAATGACCTGCTGCTGCCCTTCCAGCAGGGCGTTGAAGGTATGAAAAAACTCTTCCTGGGAGCGCTCCTTGTTGGCGAAGAACTGGATGTCATCGATAAGCAGTGCATCTGCGCCGCGGTAGAAACTCTTGAAGGCATTGATGGCATTGTGCTGCAGGGCCTTCACCATGTCGGCAACGAAACGCTCGGAGTGCAGGTAGACGACACGGGCATCCGGCTTGTTTTTCAGGATCATGTTACCGATGGCATGCATCAGGTGGGTCTTGCCCAGACCGACGCCGCCGTAGATGAATAACGGGTTGTAGGCACCGCCGGGATTTTCGCCGACCTGCATGGAGGCGGCACGGGCCAGCTGGTTGGATTTACCGCCGACAAAGCTGTCAAAGGTAAAGTCCGGGTTGATATTGCTCTTCGGTGCGGCAACCGGTTGCGGCGTCGAGAAGGCAGTTGTCACGGGCAGTGCTGCACCGCTGCTGGCTGTCGGGGCCGGGGTAACCTTGCTGCTGCCGATATCAAGCTGCACATGCGTGGCCGCGTGCGGACCCAGGTCGCTGAGGGTCTGCGATATCGTGTCGAAGTGATGTTTCCTGACCCACTCGAGGACGAACTGGTTGGGGGCCAGCAGGCGCAGGTTACCGCCGTTTTCGATGGCGTGCAGGGGGCGTATCCAGGTGTTGAATTGTTGCTCCGGCAGCTCGCTTTCAAGACGAACCAGGCACTGTTGCCAGAGTGAACCTTCCACCAGTCATTTCCCCCCGGATTTTTGTTTAGACGCGATAGCAGGACGGGGAGTCTATACCTGTCGAAAAAAGTTATCCACACCCTGTTCCCAAGTGCTTGAGTCGTATTGATGTTGACAGGATTGCCTCCCGAACTGTACTCTTTGCGCCCTTTCGCGCCTGCCCGGCGTGAACTCGTTGAATATTGACCCAATTTGAAAGTGACGCGCCATGAAGAGAACCTATCAACCCAGTAACCTGAAGCGTAAACGGACACACGGTTTTCGTGCCCGTATGAGCACCAAGAATGGCCGTCGCGTAATCAATGCCCGTCGTGCGAAGGGCCGCGCCCGGCTGTCTGTCTGATCCATTGCCTTGTGCAGCGGATCGACGCGGTTCCCAAGACGGGTACGACTGACCGGACCGGACGACTACCAGCGGGTCTTCAAACGCTGTCGCCACAGGTTGAATAATCGCTGGATGACCGTGCTGGCTACCCCCAATCAATTGCAACACCCCCGCCTGGGTCTGGCGATCTCGCGCAAGGTGGCGCCTACTGCTGTGGCGCGTAACCGCATCAAGCGGGTCATACGCGAGAGCTACCGGCACTGGCAAGCGCGCCTGGATGCAGTGGATATCGTTGTGCTGGGTCGCGCGGGTGTGGCCAGCCAGTCGAAACAGGCGCTGCGCGTGGCACTGGATACCCTGTGGATGGAACTGAATAAAAAATGCGCTGGCTCATCATCCAACTGATACGCGGCTACCGCCTGCTGCTCAGCCCGTGGCTCGGCAACCATTGCCGTTTCTATCCGTCCTGTTCCAGTTACGCAATCACGGCGATCGAGCGCCACGGCGCGTTGCGTGGCAGTGCCCTGGGGATCTCCCGGCTGTTGCGTTGCCACCCGTGGCACCCGGGTGGACTCGACCCGGTGCCAGAAAAGGAGCCGTGCCAAACTCACGGACATACCCATGGATAACCAACGCCTGTTTCTGTTTGTCGCCCTGTCGTTTGTCATGCTGCTGCTCTGGCAGGCCTGGGTGGAAGACTACGGTCCGGTCGCGCCGCCGCCGCAGGCGAGTGCGCCACAGGCAGGCTCCGACACCCCTGGTGATGTCGTTGCACCGGCCAGCCTTGATGACATCCCTGCTACCCCGGCCGATGTCCAGAGCAGTGCCCTGCCGGAGACGGATCTGCTGAAAACCACTGGCTATATAGATGTACAGACCGATCTGTTCAGTGTCCGTATCGATACCACCGGTGGTGACCTGCGCCAGGCCGACCTGCTCGACTACAAGGCGACCACTGCCAAGGACTCCCCCCCGTTCCGCCTGCTGAACGACACCCTGCCCAACCTGTTCATCATCCAGTCCGGACTGCGTGCCGGTGTCGGAACCGAACCGACGCACCACGTGGTGTATACCGCGGCACAGCAAAGCTTTCGCATGGCCGATGACGCCGACGAGCTGGTGGTGCCGCTAAGCTGGGTCAGCCCGGAAGGTGTCACGGTCACCAAGCGCTACGTGTTTCAGCGCGGCAGTTATGCCGTTGGCCTGCAGCATGAGGTGGTCAACCACAGTGGTGTCGACTGGCACGGTCGCCAGTACCGCCAGCTGCAGCGCACCCAGGTCGCCGAGACCGGCCAGAGCTCGTTCATCTACACCTACATGGGTGGTGTGATCTACAGCC
>CAJQNP010000047.1 GCA_905479705.1 uncultured Gammaproteobacteria bacterium | reverse complement strand
CCCTCGGAGGGTTCGATACTTGCCGAGCGCATACCCGCGAGACCCGCAGCAATAACCGCAGAACAGCAGGTCAGACCCAGGGCAATGACATAGTGCACCTGCAACAGCCGGCAGACCTGTTGTCCTGCTGCTACCTGTTCGGCCATCATGCTATTGATCACCACAGCGGTGACGTAATAGAGAGACACGGCCAGCGCCCAGCCGAGAACAGCAGTAAACAGCGATTGCACCATGGGAAACCAGATGATGTCCCTGGTGCGAAACCCTACCAGCCGCAGGACCGAAAGCTGTTTGCGTTTTCGATCAACATTTGCCCACAGGCTGGCCCCGAGCGACAGCGAGAATCCGACCAGGCCAATCACGGCAATGACCCAGTAGATGATGGTCAGGTTCCTGTTCATGCGCTGCACGACCTCGATTTCCGCTACCCGCGTGTGTACCTCGACACCGATACCGGCGAATGCATCGCGCAGACCTGCCACGTCCTGGATGGAACGTGTATACAGCCGAAAGCCCGGGTAGGTGCGTTGTGTATTTGCAGACAGACCACTCCAGTCAAGCTCGGGCACTGCCCGCCCGTCGCGAAAATCCTCCAGTGCCTCCAGTAACTGTACCGAGACAAACGCACCATCGCGCGTGAACGCCGCCTCCGGCGCAACGGCAGCAACGGTCAACGGCAAGTGTACGCGTTCCTGCTGACCCTGAAAGCGTCGCGCAAGACTGCCATCGATCACGTCACCCGCACTGACAGCAAGCTTGTCGGCACTGCTGCGTGACAGCACCACCTGGTCGAGGACCTCCGGCATCGGCCCATCCGGCGCGAGCAACGGGTCACCACTGCCGGAGGCGATCAGCTCTACCGGCACAATGCGGGAGGCACTCTCGCTGGATAGCTCAATGGTCGCGGCAATACTGCGTGTACGTGGTACCAGGAAGGCAACATCGGGCCTGCCGCGTATGCTATCCAGCCATTCGCGTTCATAACGGCCACTCCCCACGGGACGGATCTCGCGGTTGCCGGGATCCTCGATCAACTGGTCCATCATCGCGCCGACGATGCCGAACTTGAGTCCGAACAGCACCATCATGGGTCCAAGTACCGCTGCCAGTCCAAGCACAAAACACACGGACATCTGCCACTCATGGAGGTAGTCGCGGCTGGCCAGCCCGAGGATCCTGAACTTGTCCTTGATCATGACCCGGCCCGGTTTCTGGCAGGGATAGCGAATACCGGGGCAATACGCGCAAGACTCGATACTGCTTCCAGGCAAGCGGGGATAACCGCAGCCTGCCCCTGAACGCGAGGACCCACTCCGGCCTCGCGCCATCCGCGGCATTCGCACACCCCTGAAAAACACAAGTTCGTCCGTCCCGGACCCCGCCAGGGCCGGTTCATGTATTTCACAATAGGCACTTTGTGTCTCGTGTAGTCATCCATGCTCAGGCTTGTCCATGCAATCTGCGACATCATGCACCGCGCTGCTAAAAGGTGGGCTAACCGTTGACCACCGTTTCGGTCAGACTGCTGTCCTGCGAATGCGTGGTCCGGTGGGACAGTCGCCGCAGGCCAAGTTCCCTGACATGACGCCAGGCATGGGTGGCAAGAATCACCGTACTGTTGAACTCTTTCGCCACTGTAAGAAACAGCGACATGACATTTTCCGCGGCATACGGGTCCAGCGAGGCGGTTGGTTCGTCAGCAATCACGATCGCTGGCCGGTGCGCCAGCGCGCGCGCGATGGCCACCCTCTGGCGTTCGCCCGTGGACAGGTCAGCCGGCAGCTTCTTCAGCTGGTTGTTGATTCGCAGCGCTTCGGCGAGGTGTCCCACGGTTCCGTCACGCTTCAGGCCGAGCACATTGCGGCTGAGACCGATGTTTTGGCTCACCGTCAGGTAGGGCAGCAGGCCACCGGTCTGCATCACGTAGCCAATGTGACGCTTGCGCAAGTCACCCAGCCTGTTTAACTTCTTATTCTGCCAGCAGTCTTCCACGTCGACGGGATACTCGTCTTCACCCGGACGAAAGCGAAAGGCACCCGCGGCGGATGGCTGCAGAATGAAGGCAAGCATATCCAGCAGAGTCGATTTACCGCTGCCGGATTCTCCTATCAGGGCAATCTGCTCACCCTGGTCAATCCGCAGACTCGGCACCCTGAGCTGGAATGCCACCCCTTTCGCTTCGCGGACCTTGATCACGTCGTGCATCAGGTAGACAGCAGTGGGGCGAATTTCGGTCACCGCGTCAGGCTTTTTGATGACGCCTGCAAGACCGGGCAGCATCAGGGTAACTGCTCCAGTTCGATCGGGTAGACCGAGTCACCGCTGACTGGCCCGCCGTCGAGGCTGATCCAGAGATCGGTATGATCGTGCAGCGCCCGGTAATAGCCGACTTTCTCCTCCAGACGGTTGAGGAAGGCAATCTGCTCCTGCGTCGACCAGCTCTGCCAGTCGTCCAGCGACAGGCCCATCACCTCGCCGGTATAGGGAAGGTCCTCGATATACTCGCGCATGAAGCCCAGGTCCGCCAGGCTGCTACCCGCCGTTGTCGCCGTGGTCGTACCCAGCCGCTCGGGATCACGCGTAACGGTCGCCGCGAGACTCTGCAGTTCGGTGAAGAAATTCTGCGGTGACAGCAGTCCATCTTCCGCCGCCTCGAGCACCTGCTTGAGCACATCGTTCAGATCAGAAAGCTGGTCACGACTGAGCAGCACCCGCACGTCCAGCGTGTTGCGTTCCGGGTTGCGGATGTCACGGTCCAGTAACCAGGCGTCGAACACCCTGGGCAGCGTGTCGTCAGTGGTCTTTTGCAGATAGCGCATGCGCAGCGCGTAGCCCAGTTTCTCTACCTTGGCCTGCAGGTCGGCGAGTTGTGCATTGTCACTGGCCGGTACCGGGGCTGGCGCCACCCGGTTCGAGGAGGCCGTCTTTACCTGCCCGGTGATCTGGCCAGCCAGTGCATCCAGCACCCGGCCGAACTCATCGACATCGCCGGTGGGCACACCGTAGTACAGGCTGCCGACACCCGGGAAGTCCGCCAGCCGGCGATACTGTTTGGCATCCGCCGCCTGGTCCGGCATGGTGGCATCCGTCAGCAGGTGCAGCACGAAGATGGCAACTCCTTTCTGCTGCGCCAGTTGTCGCAGGCGACTGGCATCCAGGCCCGTGCTGGACAACGGATCATCGGCGTCACGCGCACCGGCATCGGTTACCAGCACAATATAGCGGGCATCATGCCCATCCCAGTTGATTGACTCGATCGCCTGTTTTACGCCGGCATAGGCATCCTCGGTAAAGTCCCGGCTCGACACGCTGGCGTCGCGCATCGTTTTCAACCGCGAGAGAAAACCCTCGGCATCGCGACCCTCATCGAGGTCGACATAGGTCCGTACCAGGTAATCCAGACCCGGGGCGGCAGACACGTTGTCGCGATAGGCCACCAGACCGAAGTTGACCTGGCCCAGCAGGTCGGCATCGCCCAGGGTATCGAAGATCGTGGTAACCGCCTGCCGGGTACGATCGATATAGGGCTGCATCGACAGGGTGGAGTCGACGACAAACACCAGGCCCGCGGTGTAAGCGCGCTTGCCACCGCCGCTATCACTGCTAGCGGCGCCAGTGGAGGCCAGTGGCACACTGGAGACCTGCAGGATGCGGGCCCGTTCACTGCCGAGATAGACGTCCTCATGGCGATGAATCGGCACGAGGTAGAAATCCTCACGTATATCAATGTAGCCGGCCGGCTGAATCGCGACCACGGGCGAGTCAGCGGAGAGTTTCCCCCGCAGCGCCTCGTTGTAAAGCCGTTTGTATGTCTTCAGGCTGCCCTGCCCGGTCAGCTCGCGCAGGGAATCACTGTCCCTGAAGAGCAGCACCCGGTCGTGTCCGGTCGGGTCACGAAAGGCAGCCGTGAGTCCGTGGTTCCATTCAATGGTATCGGAAGCAGGCAGCCAGCCGGCGTGAGTACCGTGTCGGTCCGTGCCGATCTCGATCCATTCCTGGGCGCCCTGCTGCTGACGTGCATAGACGTAAAAGGCAGTAAACGGCACGATCTCCCTGTCCGCCTTGCCGCCGGGCTTTTCAGCGATGCGCGCACCTGGAACCGACAGTACCCGCTGGTAAAGACTCTGCTTACCCGCCATCAGCAGCGGTTTATTACCGCCCCCCTGCTCACTGGCAGCCATTGCCTGCAAGGGCAACAGGGTGATAACGAGCGCTAGTAATATATTCCTCATAATCACCCTCTCCGGACTGATCATTGCCACTGCAGCAACAGGCGCTGCGCCTGTACATCCCCGGCTGCGGCGTCCTTTTCCACCCGTTCACGCAGTTTCTGCAGACGCTGGCCGGCCTCCTCGTCGCCTGCTGCCGCTGCCTTGCTATACCACTTGTGCGCCTGGCCCGGTGACGCTTCGGACAGATAACTGGTTGCTGCCGAGTGGTATGCCGGGTCGGCCGTGGTCCCGAGGGCCATGGCCGCCTCTGCCTGACCATGACGGGCTGCATATCGGTACAGCAGGTAGGCATTCTCAAGATCACCCTCACCCTGCCTGCGCTCTGCCTCGGCATAAACCACGACCGGGTCAGGCTGCCCGCCATCAGTCTGCAATTCATAGAGGTAGGCACGCGCGCCCTCGCCTCCGCCAGTGACGGTGGCAATGCCTCCCGGCGGCGGGGGCAAGGCCAGTGATTTGGATGTGCCAGGGGCAGATGACGCTTGCGGGGCTTCAGTCGCATCGCCCACCGGCGCTGTCGGCAGCGACCCGGACATATCCGCATCAGGCACGCCCGGCTCGTCAGGCAAGGCCAGGGGTTCTGTCGTTCCCGGGGCGGATGGCAGTTCCGGCAGAGATGGCGGCGCCACTTTCTCGTCGACCGGTACCAGCCAGATGGCGATAGCCGTGATGACAACAACCAGCACCATCAGCACCTTGGCCCCGGGCGATATCCGCCTGGATTTGTCTACATCTTGAAGGTCGTTTTCCATGCAGCACCTGTGTCCCGTGTTCGCTTCCTGCTGGCGGGATTATCCCGAATCTTCAGCCGGGTGGGAACCATTCCATGACGATTTATGAAAGCCCTTGTGAAACAAGGCACCTGCTGTGAAAAGCTAATGCTGATCCTGTCATTAATCCTCGCGGGTCGGACCAGATACGCGGCATCAACCCGGGAACCTGCCGTTGCTACAGCCCTGTTTTGAGGATCAAGGCCCCGCGAACAGGTGCAGGCCTCCCCGGCAAATAGACAGTTCACAAGTTGAGTTTTGCAGCCCGGGTTTTGCATGGATGACAGCTGGCAATTGCCGGCACGTATTGTCAGGACCTCCCGCTGCCCCGGCCCCGGGCCTGCTGAAAAATAATTTTAAGCCTTTCAGAAAAGTCCGGCTGCATCGCATACAAGATGTCAGCGTCTTTTACAGGTCAGCGGGAAGCAATGGTGATTATCAGGATTCTGCCTGGCCAACTTCTATAATTGTACTTTTGTCCTGTTGTGGCGTGAGTTTTATTTGCATGTTCTCTGCGGCGCAGAGACTGATTGACGGGGCACGTTTATCATTAAAAAAATGTTCGTTGTCTTTCTGAATGAAATCAATCTCGGTATCCGTTCTGTCAGGATCATGGTGAAACATGACCAGGCAGCCAACCTCGGCATCTACCGCGAGTTGCCGCACCTGTGACACCAGTGAATGCCCCCAGCCATGTTTGTGTGGCATGTCAGATTCCAGGTACTGGGCGTCATGTATCAGGACATCAACGCCGCGGCAAAACTCTACCCATTGATCATAGCTTGTAGACACCTTCTGCGGTGGTTCAAGCTCGTTGTCAGTGATATAGGCGCAGGATGTACCCTCCTCCTCGATGCGATAGCCGTAGCCGCCACCCGGGTGGTTGATTGGCATGCGCCTGACGCAAATGTTCTGCCTGGCCAGTTCGGCCTCGAGGTTTTCAGTAATACATTCTGATTGAGACGGTAATTCATTGGCCTTCACTGGAAAGTTGGCACCGTCAATCTGGTCAAACAATGCACAGATTTGCTCGTGCCCATCTGCTGCAATTGTATACACGCGGATTTGCCTGTCCGGCTGGTAAATAGGCATAAAGAATGGATAGCCCTGGATATGATCCCAGTGGCCATGGGACAACAGGATGTTGATCGGGCTGTCCTTTTCTATCAGCCGTTTACCCAGATTTCTGATGCCCGTGCCAGAATCCAGCACCAGGTCCTGGCCGCTGGCTGTTTC
>CAJQNP010000046.1 GCA_905479705.1 uncultured Gammaproteobacteria bacterium | reverse complement strand
GATATCTATCGCAAGTCCGGTTCGTGGAGGCAGTGGCACGGCGACAGCGCCATCGTCGAGACGGGTAGTAAAAAATATATTGTTGTCGGACTCGCGGAAGATGCCAACGGCGGTGCCTGGCTGAGCCGCATGATCAAGCCGATTCACGAGCTGATGGTTGCCGATCAATGAACCGCTATACGCAGTGCCTCACCCTTGGCGTGACGCTCTTGCTGGGCGCCTGCGGCAGTCAGCCGCCTGCGCCGGATGCCCACGAGTCGCTGAACGCCGGCCTGTGGACGCAGACCGCGGCGGAATACGCCGCCAGCACCACGCAGGCCTATCGGGTTGCCATGGACAACCTCGACCGGGCGCTCGGTGATCCGCACTGGAGCGCGGCACTGGAACAACAGGGTGATTTTGCCGATCTGCCACCGGCCGTGTTACTGGACATCGACCAGACCGTGCTCGATAACAGCGGTTACAACACGCAGCTGATCCTCGCTGGTGAGCAGCACACGATGGAGCGTTTCACCGCATGGTGCGAGGCCTTTGCTCCTGCCATAGCCGGTGTGAAGCCCTTCATGGATCACGCCGTGGCCAGGGGGGTGACGGTTATCTATTACAGTGCGCGTCCGGAATCGTTACGTGATTGCACGACACGTAACCTGCAGGAGTACGCGCTGCCGCTGGCCGACCAGGCGCTGCTGTTGCTGAATGATGGAACATCCGCGACACGCAAGGTGCAGCAGCGCAGCGACGTGGCAGGGCGATACCGCATCCTGCTGATCGTGGGCGATAACCTGGATGACTTCGTCAGCGGTTCAAGGGACGAACCGGCCGCGCGCCGTTCGCTTGCAAAGCAGCACACCTCACGCTGGGGCAGGGAATGGATCATTCTGCCCAATCCGATCTACGGTCACTGGGAGGCATCGATTTACGGCTTTGACCGCTCGCTGTCGCGGGATGAACGGGTCGACAGGAAGTTGCAGTATCTTTCTGACTGACGTTAAAGCGTATCGTAGCCAGGATGAACAACCGCGCACTCCGGGGTTTAAGCGTATATCCCCGGATTCCGGCGCAATGCGCCTGCATCCGGGCTACGAAGTAAATTAACCGTCATTCCCGCGCAGGCGGGAATCCAGGATGCTGACACGGAACACCGGTGTCGATGCTGGAACCCTCCGCATACTGTGCTTGCAACTAATTCCGATCCTCGGCAAGTGACTCACTCGCCCGACGGTGTTCCTTCACCAGCAGAACGCCGGCAACCAGCCAGCACAGCACCAGGAATACGTTAAAGGCAAAGAACTGTGCGGTGGTCAGTACCAGCAGGTGCACGCCGACCAGCACGGTTATCGCGGCCAGGCCGTCACCCAGGCGCACATACAGGGTGTCGATGGCCGGTTTGCCGCGAAACTTCATGGCAGAGCTGACCGGCAACCACAACACGTGGCGCGAGGTGTTGTTCAGTGAATAGTCGGTGGCGTTCTCGGCGATCTTCATCACCTTGACCACTGCCAGTACCGGCAGTAGCGCCATCAGCGTATAGGAAAACAGTGCGATTACCGGCAGGATCAGCAGGATGGCCGCAAAGCCGCCGTACTTCAGCAGGCGGGAGGCGACAAAGGCCTGCAGCAGCAGCGCAACGCAGTTTACCCAGAAATAGAAGTTGCCGTAAAACCCGGTGGTGCCGTCGCGCACAAACTCCTGCAGTGCGCGTTCATCGCTAATGCCCTGTGCGCCGGCCTGCACGGCAAGCGATTCCTGGATGACACGAAACAGCAGGTTCTCGCCATTGGTGTTGACCCAGTTGGTAAACAGCGTGACCAGTGCCGCCAGCAGCAGGAACTTGCTTACCAGTACCAGTTTCGCGCCACTCCAGATACTGGCATCGCTGGCATCCTTGTCCGGTACCGGTTCATTGGCTGTTCTGCCGTGGTGGTCCTCGCGCTGGTCGACCTTGTGCACCAGCACGATGGAGGCGAACAGTGGCAGGGTGGCGATCAGTAACAGGTACTCGGTTGGCACGCTGCCGGAGGCAACCAGCTTGTCGACGACCCATGAGCCAAATGCGGCACCGGAGGTCGCGCCGATCGCGATAAAGGGCAGCATGCGTTTGCCGCGCTCATTGGTATAGACGTCGGCGCAAAAGGTCCAGAACTGCGCCACCACGAACACGCCGAACATGCCGACCCACAGGTAGTAGACAATGCCGGACAGTGGCAGCTGGTCAAAAAAGAAATGCGGCTGCAGGAACCAGAAGATCACCATGTTGGAGATGCAAAACAGCGTGGCGCGGGTGAACAGCGTGACCCGGTCCCAGCGGTCCGCGAGGCGGGCATACCAGCCGACCACGAACAGCAGCAGGATGCTCTGCGCAAAGCTGGAATAGGCCTTGACCTCCATCTTCGTCAGGCCCTCGATATCGGAGACCGCAATCCAGCCCTCGCGCAGCGGTTTGATAAAATAGTAGGCCAGCAGGATCAGGAATACGTTGGCGAACATCATGAGCGCGGTGCCGCCTTCGCCGGGTTTTACCTCGGTGAACAGGCGCAGCAGTCGTTCTGTGCGTGATAGTGCTTGCATGGATAGCGGTCCGTCCTGGCCTTGTGCCGTGCGTCATTATAGGGGAGTGGAGCCGGAAGCGGCGGCCCCGCGGTAATTTTCGTTGACAAATTCCGGTCAATCCGCGATGTTCGTGCCACATCAAACAGGAGGGGTAGATATGCTCAAGGTGCTCTTTGGAGATGTCCAGGCCGGGCGGATACTGCGTCTGCCCTATCTCGGCTATTCAGTGTTGCTCTCGGTGTTGATGATCGTGGTCGGGCTGGGGCTCGCCTTTGCGGCCGGGGTAGGTGAGCACCTCATCGCCGGCGACCTGGAGGCCGCTCAGGCGCACATGAGTGAGAACTTCAGCCTGATCGCCGCGCTTTCGTTTGTCGTGGTGTCGGTGCTGTTCCTGTTTGCCGGCTGCAATATCATGGCCAAGCGCCTGCGTGATATCGGCCTGCCGGGCTGGTGGATGGTGCTGGCCATTATCATTCTCACGGGTGCCGTAGCAGTCATGGTGTCAGACGAGGCCAGTAATATCCTGCAAACCGTCATCTGGATAGTCCTGCTGCTGATACCGAGCAACTCGCTGACCAGTCCAACAGATTTATCAACGTCGGAGAAACACTAGGATGTCATTGAAGCGTTTATTCACAAGCGTCAACTCGCTGGTCTGTGCTGCCCTGCTGCTGGGCGGTGTGCCGGCACACGCAATGGAAGACTACGGCAAGACGGAAGATCCGGTTGCTGCCGAAGTGCTGGATGTCAAGATCAGGACGCGCAACGCAGCCGAGATGGCCTATGCCATCAATGTCGTGTTGCTGAAGGACTACGTCAAGAAGAACAAGATTGATGCCTCGGACAAGGAAATCGCGCAGTTACTCGAGCGCAAGCAACAGGTCGAGGCCGAGACCCTCAAGCAGGCAAAGGCACGCCAGGCAGAGATCCAGGTAGCCCTGCAGTCAGATTCGACACCGGAGGAGCAGCG
>CAJQNP010000045.1 GCA_905479705.1 uncultured Gammaproteobacteria bacterium | reverse complement strand
CGCTATAGTATGATTCGGATCGTCGAGCCGGGTCGCCCAGGTGCCGCCGGCCGTGGCATGTGTTTTTTATTGCAGGATGTGTCACGCGTGGACACATACATTTATAAAAACAAGGAGCGTCGCTATGAAACTCTACACCGTTCTTGCCGCCAGCCTGACCGTGTTGATGTTCGCCAACCCGGCTGTTGGGGAACTCAATCCAACCAGGGAGTCTCTGTCCGGTATGTATCCCGGCAAGGCCTATTCGCCCTATGCGCAGCGGGCATTCCCCGGCACCCCCCTGTGGGGTGACACGCACCTGCACACGGGGCTGTCGGTTGATGCCGGATTGTTCGGTGCGCGGCTGGGGCTCGAGGAGGCCTATCAATTTGCCCGAGGCGAAGAGGTTATTTCCTCGACCGGACAACCCGTCAAGCTTTCACGTCCGCTCGACTGGCTGGTGATTGCCGATCATTCGGATGCGATGGGTTTCTTTCAGGACCTCGCCGCTGGCGAACCGGGTATCCTTGAATTCGACGAGGGGCAACGCTGGTACGAGGGGCTGCAGCAGGGTGGAGACGCGGCGGTCTCGGCAACACTGGATCTGATCGCGACCTTCTCGCAGGGCAAGATACCCGCCGAACTGCTTGCCGATTATTCTCCCGGTTCAAGGAAATACGCCACCGTCTGGGACCACGTGGTAGAGACGGCTGAAGATTACAATGACCCCGGGCAATTTACCGCCTTGATCGGCTTCGAGTGGACATCGCTGGTCAAGGGCAACAACCTGCACCGTAACGTCATCTTTCGTGACGGTGCCGACAAGGCGGGCAGGGTTGTGCCCTATACCACGCAGGCACCGGTTGGCAGTACCGACCCGCTCGACCTGTATGCCTACCTCGAGAACTACGAGAAGACCACGGGTGGCTCTGCACTGGCGCTCGCGCACAACGGTAACCTGTCTAACGGGCTGATGTTCCCGGTCGATGCCCAGTACACCGGGCGCAAGCTCGATGCGGAATACGCGGGCAAGCGCGCACGCTGGGAGCCGATGTACGAGATCACCCAGATCAAGGGTGACGGTGAGGCGCATCCGCTGCTTTCGCCGGATGATGCCTTTGCCGATTACGAGACCTGGGATGCCGGTAACCTCGATCTGTCCGAGGCCAAGACCGACGACATGCTGGCCCGCGAATATGCCCGCGAGGCGCTGAAGAATGGTCTTGCGCTGGAGGCGCGGCTGGGAACAAACCCCTACAAGTTCGGGCTCGTCGGTTCAACTGACAGCCACACCGGGCTTAGCACTGCAGGGGAGGACAACTTCTTCGGCAAGCATTCCGGCGGTGAGCCTTCAGCCGAGCGGATGAAACATCCCTTTACGGAGACCGAGAACGGTGTATTCAAGGGGTGGCAGACAGTCGCCTCGGGTCTTGCTGCAGTATGGGCGACCGAGAACACGCGTGAGGCGATCTGGGATGCGATGGCGCGCAAGGAAGTTTATGCCACCACCGGCTCGCGGCTGCGGGTGCGTTTCTTTGCTGGCTGGGACTATACGCTGGACGATCTCAACAGCCGTCAGCCGGCCTTCCGCGGCTATGGAAAGGGCGTACCGATGGGCGGAGACCTGCGACCACGCACGGGCAAAGGCGCGCCGACCTTTATGGTTTACGCATTACGCGACAACATTGGCGCAAACCTGGACCGCATCCAGGTCGTCAAGGGCTGGCTGGACGCCAGCGGACAGACGTACGAGAAGGTCTATGATGTGGCCTGGTCAGAGGGACGCAAGCCCGGCAAGGACGGTGTCGTGCCACCGGTCGGTAATACCGTGGACGTGAAGGCGGCTAACTGGACCAATACCATCGGTGCCTCGGAGCTGGGCACGGTCTGGACCGACCCGGACTTCGACCCGGGGCAGCCTGCCTTCTACTATGCGCGCGTGATCGAGATACCCACACCGCGCTGGATCGTCTATGATGCATTCCGCTTCGGTGTTGAGATTCCCGGGGACGCCACGACAACCCACCAGGAGCGCGCATACACCTCGCCGATCTGGTACTCGCCGGAATCCTGAGCCGGGCCAGTCATTCCATACAGGGCACCCCAATGAATATTCGAGCCATATCCCTCGTTGTGATAGCGCTGGTCGTTGCGGGCCTGGCGGCTTGCGATAAACAAGCGGAGTCGCCGCTTAAGAAGGTGACCTATGTGGATGATGTGGGCCCTATCCTGGAAGAGCACTGTGCCGGCTGTCATCTGGCCGGGGAGAAAGGTGCGGAATCGAGTGGCCTGCTGATGGATTCCTATGAATCACTCATGAAGGGTTCCCGGTTCGGGCGCGTCATCGAGCCGGGCTCTGCCACCACCAGTTCGCTGTATATCATTATCTCCGGCAAGGCCAGGCTGACGGTCTCCATGCCGCATGGTACCGAACCCCTGAGCGATGAACAGATCGAGACTATCCGGGTCTGGATCGAAGAGGGTGCGATAGAAAACTGACCTGTGTCTATTGTCTGACACAGGTGCGCTTGAAAGGAGCTGGTTCGTTAACGGCCGCGGTGGCCGGGTACTCACCAGTTCAACAACAGGAGAGACGTTATGGATATACAGGGGCTCATCATATTTCTGGCCATTGGTGCGATAGCCGGCTGGCTGGCAGGTACCTTGATGAAAGGCGGTGGTTTTGGACTGCTTGGCAATATTATTGTCGGCATTATCGGCGCCGTTGTGGGTGGTTTTGTCTTTGGTCTGCTGGGTATCTCGGCGGGTGGCCTTCTCGGTTCGGTCATTACAGCCACTGCCGGTGCTGCAATTCTGCTGTTTGTCGTTGGTCTGATCAAGAAGTCCTGATGAGGACGCTACCGGCAAAATAACAAACCATGATTAACTGAATAAAAAAGGCGGCGCTAAGGCCGCCTTTTACAGTGTAGTTGTATTGATTATGCCGCTTTCTTTCTCCGTGCTATACCGACCAGTCCGATCAGACCAGAGACGAATAGCCATGCGGCTGCAGGAATGGGTACTGCAGTGGTGGCAATAAATGCCATTGGGGCACCCTTTGACAGCTTGGCTGAAAAGAGAAAGCCCTTGTTCGTCAGTGCGGATGTATAGGTGGCGATGCTGTCTCCATCTGCCACGATCGTGAACGCTACCGGGTCGAATCCAGATCCTTTTTCACCAAAGACGCTTAAATCGAAGCGGCCAAATTTGGTCATTGTGGAACCCTTCGTGTGCACAGAAAATCCAGCACTTATGTCGATGAAAGACAACGAGTCCAGGCCGATGCCTTCGGTGTTGAATCCGAACTGCTCAATACTGACCTGACCCTTGTCAAAATCTGCAGAATCGGTGAGCGCCACGGTAAATCGGATGTCACCATTCACAAGTTCGTCTACCGTCACGGTGGCCCAAGGGGGGGCAGTCGGGCTGGCATTGTTGGCCAGGTCCAGGTTAATGACAGCAGCATTTACCGGGCCGCCAGGCAGGACGAATCCGAGTGTGAAGAGTGCAGCTATCTTTACGAATGGTTTTATCATTATTCTCATAATTTGCTGAGAAACGACCTGTGCCGTTCGTAATGATTGGTAGATAGGCCGGTTCTGTGTGACGCATTTTCCGGAGGCTTTGTATTGTTTTACCGGTCTGCAGGCGGCGGCGCTATTGTACTGACGTACCATGCCTTCACCTGAGGGGGTGCTGATGCGGTCCGGGGGAGAGTGCTTGCAGGTACTGATCCAGCTGACTGGCCCCAGAAACACGCGAGATCGAAAGAATGAAACGACGGTGACTACGTCGAATGAGTATCGCTATTGCTGCGGTCTTTTTAGTATCAGATGCTCAACTGAAAACATGATTCCGAGAAAGAATCAAGGCCTTCAGTTAGGGCAGAAATCTTACCGGTCTTGTCAGGTACCTGGGGTACGTGTGGTGACCAGGAGCACTGTACAATACGCCGATGAGCGAACTTCTCGATCCTGCCGTTGGTGATATCCATGACACGTTACAGGGTGTCTTCGGCTACAGCAGTTTCCGGCCCCATCAACAGGTCATCATTGAAGAACTGATTTCCGGTCAGAACGCCTTTGTTCTGATGCCGACCGGTGGCGGCAAGTCGCTGTGCTACCAGATACCCGCG
>CAJQNP010000044.1 GCA_905479705.1 uncultured Gammaproteobacteria bacterium | reverse complement strand
GCTGCCAGCCCTCGGCAACCAGGCCGCGATCAAGCCCCACTTTCACACGCAGTGCCCCGAGCGCATCGTTAACCACGCGCGCCTTGTCGGCGCCAAAGAAAATAAGATCTCCGTCTTTGGCCGCGGTACGTTCCATGATTCCAGTTACCGCGTCGTCCGGCAGGAATTTGAGTATGGGTGACTGCAGGCCGTCTCGGCCGGCACTGGCGTCATTGACTTTTATGTACGCGAGCCCTTTAGCGCCGTAGCGACCGACGTAGGCCGTGTAGTCGTCAATCTCTTTGCGGCTGAGCTCGCTGCCACCGGGAACACACAGTGCCGCAACTCGCCCCTGCGGGTCTGCTGCCGGACCGGCAAACACCTTGAACTCGACCGACTTCATCACGTCGCCGAGGTCGACCAGCTCCAGCGGAATGCGCAGGTCGGGCCGGTCCGTGCCAAAACGCAGCATGGATTCGGCGTAGGTCATGCGCGGGAACGGATCGGGCAGTGTTACATCCAGCACGTCGCTGAACAGTTCACGCACCATGATCTCGGTCAGCGACATGATCTCATCCTCGCTGAGGAAGGATGTCTCGATATCCAGCTGGGTGAACTCCGGCTGGCGGTCGGCACGCAGGTCCTCGTCACGGAAGCAGCGCGCAATCTGGTAGTAGCGGTCCATGCCGCTCATCATCAGCAACTGCTTGAACAGCTGCGGCGACTGCGGCAGGGCAAAGAATTCACCGGTATGGGTACGACTGGGCACCAGGTAATCACGCGCCCCTTCCGGGGTCGAGCGCGTCAGGATAGGCGTCTCGACATCGATAAAGCCGTGCGCATCGAGAAAGCTGCGCATGCTGTGGGTAATGCGCGCACGCAGGCGGATCTTCTCCTGCATCTCGGGACGACGCAGGTCGATGTAGCGATAGCGCAGCCGGGTTTCTTCCTGCACGTCCTGGTCATCCAGTTGAAACGGCGGTGTCTCCGCGGCATTCAGCACGGTCAGCGTCTTTCCGAGCACCTCCACCTGGCCGGTCGGCATATCCGGATTGACCGTGCCTTCAGGACGACGCCTGACCCGTCCCTGGACCTGCAGGACAAATTCGTTGCGCACGCTCTCCGCGGTGGCAAAGGTTTCCTCGGTGTCCGGATCAAACACTACCTGCAGCAGGCCGGTATGATCACGCAGATCGACAAAGATCACACCACCGTGATCACGGCGGCGATGCACCCAGCCACACAGGGTCACTTCCTGGTCAAGATTGGACTCATTGGGTTCACCACAGTAGATACTGCGCATAATTATTTCCCGGTGTATTGGTGCAAGATCTTAAAATTACAGGATGTCAGGGCAGGTGCCGTGCTCAGCCCGTGTCGCTGGATTTCTTTTTGGTTGCAGCGCCGCCCGACTTTGCCCCGGTTTCCTTTTTGGATTCCGCCGTGGCCTTCTTCTCGGACTGGGCAACATTCTTTTTGTTGCCGGTCTTGAAGTCGGTTTCATACCAGCCACCGCCCTTGAGGCGAAAGGCCGATGCGGAAATCAGTTTCTTCAGCGCATCCTTGCCGCACTCGGGGCAGCTGGTCAGCGGTGCCTCAGTGATTTTCTGCAGGGTTTCTAGAATATGGCCACAGGCCTCGCACTGGTATTCGTAAATCGGCATGACTCGTCAACACATCTTCCGGCTGTTCGGGGAACCACCTGATTATAAGGAAGGCGCATTATACAGATCATTGACGTCAAGGTGATAATTCAGAATAACGAAAAATCAATCGCTTGCGGTACATGACTCATGCTATCTCGGCATCCCTGAATCTGTGACAATGGGCCTCCCCAAGCCACGGCCCGTTGAATACCCATGCACATACCGGCAACCTCCCTGCCCGACGCCAGCAGCGGCGATGACATCAAGACATTGCGCGCACTGCTACCGTTCCTGTGGAACTACCGCGGCCGGGTATTGCTGGCACTGGGCTTCCTGATACTGGCCAAGGTGGCCAATGTCGGGGTGCCGCTGGTACTCAAGGACATCGTTGACAGCCTCGATGGCAACACCCACAGCCAGCTGGTGTTACCGCTGGCCCTGTTGCTGACCTACGGTGCCCTGCGGCTTGCCAGCGCACTGTTCAACGAGCTGCGCGACAGCGTGTTTGCACGGGTGCGCCACGGCGCCATGCGCAGCGTGTCGCTCAAGGTGCTCGAACACCTGCACACCCTGTCGCTGCGTTATCACCTGGAAAGAAAGACCGGCGGCCTGTCGCGTGACATCGACCGCGGCACCCGCAGTGTCAGTTCGCTGATGAACTACATGGTATTCAGCATCCTGCCAACGCTGGTGGAAATTGCACTGGTCGCCGGCATCCTGCTGTCGCGTTACGACATCTGGTTCACCGTGGTGACCCTGATCGCCGTGGTGACCTATATCGTGTTTACCATGCGTGTCACCGAATGGCGCATGAAATACCGCGTCTCGATGAACAAATTCGATTCCGAGGCGAACACGCGCGCCGTCGACAGCCTGCTGAACTATGAAACGGTCAAGTACTTCGGCAACGAGCAGCACGAGATGCAGCGCTATGACCACAGCCTGAAACAGTGGGAGGCCGAGGCAGTCAACAGCCAGACGTCCCTGTCCGCCCTCAATT
>CAJQNP010000043.1 GCA_905479705.1 uncultured Gammaproteobacteria bacterium | reverse complement strand
ATATCACCCCCCTGCGCGAGGCCGTCGAGGCTCGCAAGCACCAGCATGCCATGCATACCCGCGAGTTCCACCAGATTGAAGAGCTGCGCGACAAACTGATCCTTGAGGGTGACAGTGCGTTAGCCGATGTACTCGCGCTGTTTCCGCGCACCGACCGGCAGCACCTGCGCAAGCTGGTCGGGCAGGCACGCCGGGAACAGGAAACAAAACAACCGCCGCGCGCCTCCCGCCTGCTGTTTCGCTACCTGCGGGAACTGCAGGAAGAGCCGGACTACTAGTAGAATTTGGTCACAAATTCCTCAAATTCTGTTTGATTTGTAACGACTATTCCGCTAGTTTCTTAACAATCCGGCCTTGTTAACCAGACATGTTCCCAGCTGGCCATGACTTGATACGCCACTGGCTTGATGACTGGTATACGACTGGAAATACCCGCCGTGTCGGCCACCCCTGGCGAATCGGCACTTTATGCAATCGACAGGAGAATGACCATGCGTATCATGAACAAAAGACTCTCCAGCTACTGTCTGGCAGTATTACTGGCAACCGGAAACATGACCTACACAGCCAGCGCCTATGCCGGTGAAAGCTATAAAGGTGAACACTCCGCGGGGGGCGCCATGCTGGCCGATGCGGTGTTCATGCGTATCCCCATGACGGCAGTCACCATTGTTGGCGCCGGCCTGTTTGTCATCACACTTCCCTTCAGCGCACTGGGTGGCAACGTTGGCGAGGCAGGCACCAAGCTCGTCAAGGAACCGTTTGAATACGCCTGGGTAAGGCCGCTGGGCGAGTTGTAATTGCGAGCATGAGCTTGTACCGGTGATACCCGCGATGCGGGGTCGCCGGTCTTTCAATTACCACCTATCAACATTCGCGCCTGCAAGGCGCTCCTACACACGAGTCAAGTCCTGCAGGAGCGCATCACATGCCCGATCGTGTTTCACCCATGCCGCGGACGTGGTCCACTCCTGCAGGTTAATCGTTTTACGCGTGGGATCTATTGGCGTAGGAGCGCCTTGCAGGCGCGAACGGCTGTATCCTTCGACAAGCACTCGTGCTATTGATTGTCCACGCAATGCTCACGCCAGACCTGGTAGCATCCCAGGCCGCAAAAGTGCATCACGTAATCACCGGCCTCGGCATGCCGCGCCTCTGATGCTGGAATCCCGTTGAGACAGACCTCGCAGGCAACACGTACGGGGTCAGGTATTTTAACCGTGTCCCTCATTTGCCTCCTCCTGCAATCGCTTCGACACCCTACCGCCTAGCGGTCGTCATACAGACAAGTATAGGCGCTGGAGGGACCCGCAGTCGTGAAAATACAATGCAGATACCGGGGTATCAGGACTGTTTGTGCCACGCGGCCGCAAATTCCGCCACGACCTCAGCCGCCGGTTTGATGGCGTGTATACCCTCGACACTCTTGCCGGCCTGAAAGATATCGCGGTAGCTCATGCCCTGCAGCGAGGCACGCTTCAGTTTCCAGATCGATTGCAGTGAATACAGGGTGCGCATCCAGTGCTTGCGCTTGCGTCCGCGCAACATCCATTTCGCAAAGGCGCCCGCCTGCGTTCCCATGCCCTCGACATAGGGCGTGTTGATCACCGACACCGGCACACCGGTAATCTTCTCGGACAACACGATGTCATTTTCCCCGGCACGCACAATGGCGCGCTTGTAATCCTCGTGTGCATGGCACTCGGTGGTGGCAATAAAGCGTGTGCCGAGTTGCGCCCCTGCATACCCCATGGCCATGACCTCAGCGAAGGTCTCCGCGGTTCCGATGCCACCGGCACACACCAGTGGCTTGCCCAGGGGGCCGATCTCGTCCAGCAGTTGCTGCGCTGACAGGTTGCCCGCGTGACCTCCGGCGCGGTCGTTGACGCAGATGAATCCGTCGACGCCCCCGTCCAGCGCCTTTTCTGCCCAGTGCCGGCTGGTGACATCGTGAAACACGGTGACACCGGCCGACGCCGCCCTGTCGACCACCCAGCGCGGGTTACCCAGCGCCGTCACCAGGAACGGCACCTGTTCCTCAAGGGCAATATCCAGCCATTGATGCACGCGCTTCAGGTAGGTCCGCGAGCTTTGCTCGATAATCAGGTTCACGCCGATCGGCCTGTCGGTCAGTCCCCGAATCAGGCGCAAGCCCTCGCGAAACTCGTGGCCGTGCACATAGGAAAGACTCAGCGGCTGCACAATACCGATACCGCCGGCCGCAGACACGGCAGCGACCAGTTCGGGATTCGAGCAGGGATACATGGCACCGCAGATCAGGGGCACCTCGATACCCAGCAGGTCGCACAGGGCCGATGACATCGCCATCAGCTGTCGCGCTCCGGCCCGACCAGCCAGTGGGCAACCACGTGACTGACGACCTCGCCGGAGCGATCGCGGATGTCACACGCCACGTCGATCCCGCGTTCCTCGTTGCTGCCGGGAACCTCGCAATAGCACTCTGCCGTCAGCTGACCGCGCGCCTTTTTGATGTAATCGATATCAAACCGTTTGAGGATGCCGCGTGCCTTCTCCGGCAGACTGTTCATCAGTGCCAGCCCGGTTGTCATCTCGCCGAGATTGGCCAGCGCCATGGCATGTATGGAATCGAGGTGGTTGCGTACCCGGCGACGCTCGCGCAGCACTACCACGCAGTGACCCGGTTCCAGCACATCGACCGTGGCCCCGATTGTCCCGGTGTAAGGCACGTAGCGTCCCAGCAAACCACTGAACAAGCGCCGCCCCGCGGGCAAGGCATTCAGCGAACGCCACGCCCTGCGTAATCCGGGACCAATGGACTGGGCCATGTGTGCGACACCCTACTCGTCAAGCAACGATACGTATCGTGTTTCCGGGTTGCCCGTGTAGACCTGCCGCGGACGCGCGATTCGCGGGCTGGCCGAGACATTCTGTTCCGCCCAGTGCGCAATCCAGCCAGGCAGGCGTCCGATGGCAAAGATCACCGTGAACATGTTCACCGGTATGCCGATTGCGCGCAGGATGATACCGCTGTAGAAGTCGACGTTGGGATAGAGGTTGCGCTCCACGAAGTAACTGTCACTCAGTGTAATTTCTTCCAGTTTGCGCGCGATATCAAGCAGCGGATCCTGCTTGTTCATCTTTTTGAAGAGCCGCTCTGCCGTGCGCTGCAACACGGTGGCGCGTGGATCGAAGTTCTTGTACACGCGATGACCGAAACCCATCAGGCGCTCGCCACTGTCCTTGTCCTTGGCACGACGCACGTACTCCTCTGGCGTCATGTCGCCATCGTGAATCGTCTGCAGCATTTTCAGGACCTGCACGTTGGCCCCGCCGTGCAGCGGCCCCCACAGTGCACTCACACCCGATGCACACGAGGCAAACAGGTTAGCCTGGCTTGAACCGACCATGCGTACGGTCGAGGTACTGCAGTTTTGTTCATGATCGGCGTGCAGGATCAGCAACAGGTTGAAGGCATCCTGGGTAACATCGTCACAAATATACTTGTCATAGGGCTGCGAGAACATCATGTGCAGGAAGTTCGGCACATAGCGCAACTTCGGATCGGGATAGATCACCGGCTTGCCGCGTGATCGCCGGTAGGCATAGGCCGCAATCGTGCGGATCTTGCTGATCAGGCGTGCCGCCACGGCCTCCAGCTGATCCGGGTCATCCACGTCCTGGAACTCCGGGTGATAACAGGACAGCGCGTTGATCATGGCGGACAGGATTGCCATGGGCGGTGCGGACCGCGGAAAGCCCTGGAAATTGTGCTTCATGGCCTCATCGACATTGGCCGTGTTCGTCAGCACCTCACTGAAGCGATCGTACTCCTGCTGGGTCGGCAACTTGCCAAAGATCAATAGCCAGGCGACCTCGATAAAGTTCGGGTTCTTCTCGAACTGTTCAATCGGAATGCCACGGTAGCGCAGAATGCCCTGCTCCCCGTCAATGTAGGTGATGGCACTCTCACAACTGCCCGTATTACCGTAACCAGGGTCCAGTGAAATCAGACCGGTTTCAGCGCGCAGCCGGGTAATATCGATCGCTCGCTCTCCCTCTGTCCCTGTTACCAGTGGCAGCTGGTACTCCTTGCCGTCAACCTTCAGTGTGACCGTCTCTGTCATGCATGACTCCTGATTTGTTGCATGCCCTCAAGGGCTTTGATTACATAATGCGCCACTGCCGAATGAACTGAAAGTACAGAATCCTCAATAATGGCTGCCGCAACCGCCTGCGGCATGGCGCTGCGAATAGCGCTAACCCGGTGAATACACTACAATCACGCAGCCCGATGGTGACCTCCGGGGGCGCGACCAGGACATCCGGCGACAGCCGTTTTCCAGTACACAATCACCGGCCTGACTGACGGGCCGGAATCTGCATATGAAAAGACTGTTCTTCCCGATATTGGCCCTGCTGCTGGCCGTCCTGCTTGGCATCCAGGCCAGCCAGCGCACCCCCATGCCCGTCACGCGGGGCGATATTATTAATGATAATCAGATAACTACGCAACCTTCCTCGAACAGGCTACGGGTCGGCACCTACAACATTCACAGCGGCAAGGGACACGACGAGGGCACCACGCTTGAAGCCATCGCCGCCGTGCTCGGCAATCCACCTCTCGACATCATCGGCTTGCAGGAAGTCACCGGCCAGCTGGCGGCTGATGGCAACCAGGCGAGCGAGCTGGCCGCCATGCTTGAACTCGGCTGGCTGTATGCGCCGACGCGCAACAAGCCCTTCTCCGCCGATTTTGGCAGCGCCCTGCTGAGTCGCTTCCCCGTGCAATCATACGCCATCACGCCACTGCTGCATGAACGACGCACAGCGAGCAACACCCGGACCAGCCGCGCTCACCGGAATATTATAAGCGTCACGCTGGATATTCTGAACACCCCCGTGAAGGTCTTTATCACGCACCTCGATCGCGGCCCGCTGCGTCTCGAACAACTCCAGGATGTCATCAATACTTTCAGGCAACACCCGCATGCCATCCTCATGGGCGACCTGAATTCCAGACATGATGATGCACCGCTGCAGACCCTGCTTGCTGCTGGCGAGGCCAGCGATGCCATTGCTGCCACCGCAGGCGCTGAAGACATCAACAAACGCATCGACTGGATACTGACCCGGGGCTTCAACATCATTGCAGGTGGCAGCCATCCGAAGGGTGTGTCCGATCACCCGCAGTTCTGGGTGGAACTGGAACTCGATACAACGGCCACGGATTCATCCGGGCCTACGGCGCAATGACTGCGGCAACAACACAAGGCAGGCAATCCGACTGGGTGCGCAGCAACGCCCTGTTCTTTGTGGTGCTGTTGCTTGGTCTCGGCATATTCCTGGCCGGGCGGCTGGCGATGCTGCACAGTTACGGCGAACCCGGCGTTGTCAGCAAGTACACCGACTATCTGCTGAACGACCTGGTCTACGGGTCGCGCCTCGACCTCAAGATCCTTGCCATTGCGATTGCACCCGCCTACCTGCTGTTCCTGGTTATCGCCATGACAGCGAAGTCATGGCTGAACACCTTTTACAGGTTGCTGCGCCCGGTCGGTTTTGTCCTGCTGATGATCTGCGCCCTGTTTGCCGCGATCAATTACCACTATTACGCCATCTTCGGGAACCACATCGACGTCTTCATCTTCGACTTTTTCGAATGGGAAAACACCCGGGAAGTCCTCAAGACCATCTGGATCGACTTTTCCATACCGGTGTTGCTGCTGCAGATTGTCCTCACCGGCCTGCTACTCTGGTACGCACTCAAAATGCTGCCGCCCTGGATCGCCGGCAAGTACCCTTTCCACATAACGCGCACTCACCAGGTCGTGGTCGCAGTGATCTGCAGCGTACTGATCGCTGCATCTGCACGCGGCGCAATTACCGCCCGGCCGCTGTCGGTGACGCGCGCATCGCTGTCACCGGATGTGTTTTTCAACAAGCTGGTACCGAACGGCATGGTGGCGTTTTACGATGCCAGCAAGCGCAACAAGAAAAAAATGAAACTCAAGGCCGTGAGCGAAGAGGAATTGCAACAGGCCTTTGCACGCTACTACCCGGACAAGGCCACCCCGCCCGTCATCGGACCGGATGACCTGCTGACGCGCACGACACTGCAGGAACAACCCCCGCTGCCCGACGTGGTGTTCTCGCTTATGGAAAGCTTTGGCGCACGCCTGCTGACCTTCCACGCCGGGAACAACAATGTCTACGGCGCACTCGAACCACATGCCAGCGAAGACTTTTTCTTTACGCGCTTCACCTCGGCCTCGACCAATACCGCTCGCAGCCTGGAAAAGGTCATGCTCGGCCACGCCTTCAGCTCCAGCGTGTCGTCATCGTCCTTTCGCAACGTCGATTTTCTCGCCTCACCTGCCCGCCTGTTCGCGGCCAGGGGTTACCGGACGATCTTCATTACCAGTGGCCGCAAGACCTGGGCGAACATCGATTCATTCATGAAACACCAGGGCTTCCAGGACGTGTATGACGAGTACGCCGTGCTCAGCGAGGTCGAGGGTTCAACCGGCGGCCGCACCTGGGGCGTCTATGACGAATACAGCTACGCCTTTATCCGGCAACTGCTCGAGCAACCACATGACAAGCCTCTGTTCATCGTGCTGCTGACGATCACCAACCATTCACCATTTGAACCACCGGATGATTACGAGGGATACCCGGTCAACATCGATGCAGTCATGCCGCACACCGCGCTCACTGACCGTGACAAGATGCACAGCATCGTCAGGACCTACCAGTATGCCAACGACTCACTGGGCAAGTTCATCAGCTCCATCAAGGACAAGCCTGAACTGGCCGGGTCGACCGTCATAGCCGCCTCGGGCGACCATGAACTGCGCTACATATTCAACACGCGCAACAGTGAAACAGCGTGGAAGTACCGTGTGCCCTTTTACCTGTACCTGCCACCCGCCTACCGGGTCGACACCGTGAATGATCACGACCGCTTTGGTTCACACCGCGATATTTTTCCAACCATCTACAACCGCATCTTTGCGGACATGGCCTACTACGACCTTGGTGTTGACCTGCTCGCCGCGGACTTCAACCATGAACGCGCATTTTCCATGAACGACCGCTTTGCCATGAGCAGCGACGGTGGCATCTATGATGAAGACGGCACCCGCATCCTCTACCACTGGAAGGACGACCGCTACGACTTGCTGAAGACGACCGAATCGCCGTCTGCTGGATTGCAGCGACTGGCATCACTGGAGAATGCCTACACCAGCCTGATCAGGGCATTCACGCGCATGCAGATCGATGCGCGCGAGGCACAAAACTGAACGTCAACAACGCCACTTGACCGGCTGTGACAGCTTGTTATCTATCAGGTACGGCTGTCGCACCCCACCATGTCCTGTGCAGAATTCTGATGCTGGATGTACTGCCGGTCCCGGCTAGCGGAACAAGATATTCCCAGAAACAGAAAACCCCGCTGACACGGGGTTCCTGTACTTCCTGTATTGGCCAATACTTGCTGTTCCCTGAAAGAAAGAAGGCAGCCAAACCGGCCATGCACGAGCTGTTATTCGTTGACGAGCGCGAACCCCAGTCTGCTTATACGCTTGAGCCTGTCCGGTATGTCCCTGATTAACCGGCCACCCCATGCCAATTTATTATTTGTGGAACCCAGTAATCGAATTCAGATAGATAAGGTGCAAAGTACCATATAGCAATAACGACAAGGATTATAATTAACCAACGCGTCTTGGGTTCAATATCCAGGGTATCCGGCCTTCAAATGACTGGTTAATAATGTGCTCAGCACCCCGGGATTGCCGACCTGTCTTGACAACCTGACCCTTTCGTCAAATAGACGCAATAAACACCAAGGCAAGCATCACCAATATTGCCATAATAATATGGTCCCACCAATGGTTTCGTCGGCCATGCGATGCTCTCTTGCTAACGGTCATGATGCACCTCCACTTTGCTAACCTCCTATGGAAATTATAGTAGACAGGGGCATATCCCCGCATTTTCTGTTTTTACAGGGGCATAGAGGATAAAAATAGAAGTAGCCTAACGGTTGCCGGAAACCAAAGGCTGAGGGGCTGGCTTATCCTGCCGGGGAAGGGCGAAGCCACCCGGCACCAGGCCGGACGACATCGCACACAGGGTATCTGTATGACCGGTATCGAAGGCGAAGTGGGCGTTCAACAAGAGCCAGTCAAGGTTCTATAGCGAAGACCAGACTTCCGATAACGGCCAGTAAGCGGTATTCCCCGGGTTTCCGTAAAGGTCGCAAGTGCAGCAGAACACGCCGTCCCCGAAAAGAAAAAGGCGGCCCGGAGGCCGCCCATTACGGAGTGGTGGTCTGCTACTACGTTATCTTGTGTCTTGTTATTCCTGCCAGAACCAGCAAACCGTTGCCTATGAGGCCGACAGTGGGGTAACGCGATCTTTTACAGCTCGTCGCGTTACTCCCCTGGTCCTGGATCACCGCCAGCATCGTATGGCAAGTTGTCCAGATGATCGATGAACTCGAGCACATCGTAGGGCAGTTCTTTCAATGCTGCGGGTGGCTGTGAAACCGCTATTGTCTCGGGTCTCGCATTGGCGATACCGGTGTAAGACGGTGCGCGTTTGTGATGCCGATCCGGATACTTCTCTTTCCACAACTCGTGCCGGGCACGCATCCGTTTGAAGGGCTCCTTCATGTGGAATCCCCCGACCACAATCGGATTGACCTCACGTTGATCGTTGTAGAGGTCGTATACAGCGGTGAGTCCCGACTTGGCCTGGGACGGATCTTTGGAAACCCAGTGAATCTTGTACTGGTCCTTCACTGTGGCGGCCAGAGTCGGTCCCTGGTAGATGAAATTGTAATCGCGCCGCCCGTTTGTATCGCCCTTTAGTAGCAGCGCCGTCTGGTCAATGCCATCAATCACGCGGTCGGTCGGAATATTCTGCGTAGCACCGGCGAGACGTGCGAAGGTGGTAAACAAATCCACTTCATGGATCATGTCGCCTGCGACCTGACCGGGTTCGATCACCCCGGGCCACAGTGCGGCGGCAGCGACGCGCACACCGCCCTCGGTGAAGTCACCCTTTCCGCCGCGGAATATCCCCTCGCCGAGACCGGCACCGGGGGGTGGATTATGAGTCATGGGTCCGTTGTCGGACATGGCGACAATGATCGTGTTCTCTGCAATGCCAAGTTCTTCGAGAGTCTTCCGCAGTGCTGATATGTCGGGCTCAATGACACGCTGATACTCCTCCCCGACCATGCCACGCTGGAGAGTAACCTTGTTCGGCTCACTGATGAAGGACATCCACAGTGGCCACCAGGCAACATAGAACGGCTTCTTCGCTTCAGCGTTGCTCTTGATAAAGCTCAAGGCACGCTTGCGAGACTCGATGTCGAAGTCTTTATAATCCTTCAGTTCCTGTGAGCCGTCACGCCATTCTCTGGCCTGTTCCCCTTTCTTGCCCTCCAGGTAAAAGACAAAGGCTTCGTCCTGAATGAAAGTGCGATCACGCTGGTACGGGTTTTCTGCAAGAAGTTCCTCTTTCATCCCGATGATGGCGTTGGCACCCTCGCCGATATTGTTGTAAAGGCTGGTCACCTGGTTGTAGAGCGCCCAGAAGGCCTCGTCGAAGCCCTGGTTGTGCGGATAGGACTCCTCGGTGTCGCCCAGGTGCAGCTTGCCAAAAAACCCGGTGGCATAGCCAGCCTGGGAGAGCACTTCAGCCAGCGTGACGTTCTCGGCGGCAAGTCCAGTGTACTCAATGGGAAAGCCAATCTCCCAGGTGCCCGTGCGGATGGCCAATTGTCCTGTCAGCACTGCTGAGCGGCTCGGCGTGCAACCCGGCTCGGTCACCATGCGAGAAAAGAGCATCCCTTCCTCGGCCAGCGTATTGAGGTTCGGCGTATCGTAACCGCGAATCTTCTGGTAGATGGGATCGCCGAAAGACATAACCGGTTGATCGTCCCACATATAGTGAATGATATTGGGCGGTGTGCCGTATTTCTTTTTGAGTTCGGCCAGCTTCTTGTCGAGATCGCCATCCTCGACCTCCCAGACTTTACCGTTCTGCGCCTCCAGGATGTAATACTCGGCATCGTGGATTACGTCTTTTGCGCTCGCGAACGGTGAGAATAAAAGCAGCCCCACAAGCGGGGCTGTAACTAATGATTTCATAATGAAGTTATCCTCTTATGAGTTGTTGGTCCGACCGCTGGCCCTGGCTGTATATTTGAGCGCGACCAGAAAGAATCAGGCACCATTTGTGGTCGCCAAACATTAGCATTAAACTGATTCCAAACCCTATCAAATTTCCGCAATCCTGAATGTTATGAAGACAGCGCTTGATACCAGTTTCAATGACCTCGAGCAGTTCATGCAGGAGGTGCAGCATTGGGACCTTGATTTCAGAATTCTGGACACCGGCGGATTTCTGTGTCGCTTGAAACAGTTGGTATCACGGGATGTGCTTGTCAGCTATGTACGTTTTCAACGCAGCCTTGATCAGGCAGGTGCGACGCCCCCAGGTTACCGTACCTTTGGCATAATCGGAAAAACCTGTAATGGCTTCTGGTGGCGTGGGCAGCAGGTCAGCTGTAACGACCTGCTGGTGTTTCCGCCGAGTAACGAACTGAAGAGCGTGTCACACGGAGACTTTGAGGTTTTTACAGTTTCTCTGCACTCGATTTATCTTGAACAGCTGGTCAATGATCTCGGCATCGCGATTGACCCGATTAGCAAGCACGAAGTCATACCTTTGGAGCCTCGCGTTATCCATGAATTGCGAACACTTGCCGGGATGATTGTAAATTCCACGAACTCAGCAGCAACGTCGGCCATCTCACAGGCACTGGCAGAAAAACTGCTTATTTCTACAAACACAGGAATTTCTGGTAAAAGAGCCCCCTTGCGCAGACGTGATCTGGCAATCGACCGTGTTGCTGAATACATCCGCAGCACCCCTGCACCAGTTTCTGATTCAGCCAATTTGTGCCGTATTGCAAGTGTCAGTGAACGGACGTTGCAATACGCGTTCATGGAGCGTTACGGTATTCCACCAAATGTCTATGTAAGGTGGTGGAATCTGAACACAGCAAGGCGACTTTTAATCCAGGCCAATCCAGTAGAAACAACCGTTAACGATATAGCAGTGAGTCTCGGCTTTCTACACGGTGGTCAGTTCGCAGCGGACTACAGAAAACTCTTTTCGGAACTTCCGTCAACAACACTGGACAGCAAAGGCCAGACCCCTAATTAAGTAGCCTGAGCTAAATAGCCATTTTTGCTTAACAAGACATTCAATCCAGGAAAATGAACTTCTTCTTTGGGTCGAGGTGAAGTTGCCATTCCCCGGCTCTGCGTGGAAGGCAGAAAAGCATTATCGGTCGTTCCCGTCCTGCTGTCGCCTACCAGTACAAACCAAACCTGACCAACGGTCCCTGCTGCGCGTACATCGCAGGCGTGGCGGTCAAACCCGTTTTCACCATTAGTGAAGACCGGGCACCGCTTCAATCAACGTTCACGACAACATACTGGTTGTTATGGGACTGATAATAGGTTCCACCACACTGGTATAGTGAGGTCCCCTCGATGATAACCGTGCTGCAGCCTGTTGGTAGTGAGGCCGCATAGATCGATGTGCGGCGAATGGTTCGCCTGGTTGTGCGTCTTGACACGCCCGCCACACTGCCGGGCGTCATGGGTCTGCCGACCCTTGCCTCGGCATCCGAGATAATCAACCCGTTGAGAACCCAGCTGTCAATCACAAGTCCGACCGTGAGCATGACAAAGCCGACGGCAATGGTTCGAATAGTGGCTGCAATCTTCATCACTTGTCCCCCCCTATCATGATTTCACCCAACGCATTGACCGGGATGGAATCAAGCCTGCTGGCCCCCTTCGGCGCCGAGAAGCTGAACTGATCGGCTTTAATCTCAGGGGCAGTGTCCCAGTCCCGGAAACGAATAGAGTATTGTGGCGCTGCAGTCACCCACTTGCTGGTGATAATGTATTTCATTGGCAGGGGCTTCTCGCCGGTCGCGACCCACAGTTGCCAGTCAACCTGGGCAGCGCGGAACGTCAGGTAATGACACTCAATCCCGTCTACGTAGACAGTGCCCAGGTAATCACTGCTCTGTACATTGGATACGAGGCCGGCATAGGGATCGGCATCCAGAAACTCGACAGCGGGCATATCGAGGCCCGTCTCGAATCCAAGGGCCCTGGTAGCCTCGTCAATGGTCTTGGGGCCGTCGACCTGCAAATAGGCGTTGGCGTTCTTACCGTTGAGCGTCACAGTCTTGCCATCAAAAATAAACTCCGCATCGGCAAACGCGCCTTTACGATGCACATGGAATTTCGCTGGACGCGCGACTACAAACTTCGCGAAACTGCTGAACTGCAGCTTCTGACCTTGCAGGTCAACGATCTCGTTGTCGATGTCGGCACTCATGCTGAACGTAGACAGGCCGCCCAGGTACCCAGACATTGAACGTAGTATCTTGTCGGTTTCAGGATTAATACCATCAGCGCTCATCACAGGGCCGGCGGTAATTCCAAAGCCCAGTGCAACCACTGCCACCAGGACAGCTCGTCGAACAGCGAATACTTTAAGGTGCTTTATTCTCATACGTCCCCCTTGATCAATATTTGTAAAATCAGGTCCACCACGTCTGGATTGAAATCAGGCACGACGTCGCCGCACCGATTCAGGTACGTCCAGTTGGCGACGACCAGCCTGTTGTTATTCATCCATGGAGGCCCGCCCCTATGCAGCAGAATCAAATGAACCATCATCCGGCTTGCGAAAATGCAAAATACCCCAGGCCAGGTAGCCATTGTTTCCGGCATCAATCCAGTGCCCCAGTCCTTCAATCATGCGGCTCATGTATTCATCGGATATCTTGCCGGCAAGCGCGTTACGTCGCTTGACCAGTTCCTGGCGTACGCGGGTGTAGTGCGTGACCAGTTGCGGCGTAAGATCAAGCACGCCCTGCTCCTCCCAACCCAGTCGCCTTGCCTGTTGCCGATAGAAGGCAAATGAACCGAAACTATCAAGGTGTATGCGTTCCAATACGGGCTGCAATACACCCTGCGGACAATTATCGGCCTGCATGGGGTCGGTAAAAATAAACTCGCCAGCGGGCTTAAGCACCCGGTCTACTTCATCCAGTACCCGTTCACGCTGACTGGAATGCAGAATGGCATCCTGGGACCAGGCCAGGTCGAAGCGCCGGTCCGTTGCCGGGATACCCTCGAAATTGCCATCGACAACCTCGACGAGATCAGCAAGACCCTGTTCGGCAGTCATGGACCGGTTGCGGGCATTCTGAGACTCACTCAGATTCAGACATGTGACATGACAGGCATATTTCCTGGCCAGCCAGCGCGCAGAACCGCCATAACCGGCGCCTACATCAAGTACCCGGGTTTGATAACCGGGACCTAACTGACATTGAGACGCCATGACTTCCACGGTGCGCTCAGAGGCGACAGCGATATCTTCATCCAGGTTTTCATAAATACCGATATGAATATCCTCACCACCCCAGACATGGTAGTAAAAATTATCGGCATCATCGCTGTTGTAATAATCCTGTGCTGTTTTCACTACAGACGAATAACCATCACTCATTCTTCTATTGCCCCTTCGATGTATTTTTTCTCGGCTACATGTACAAAGAAGTCCGGCTCTGACTTGCGATAGGTCTCCTTGAAATCACCGTAGGTGGTGACACGCTGAAAACCGACCTCCTTCATCAGTCTTTCCACGTAGGCCTTGCGTAGCGGGTACATGTTGAGGTGAAAGGTAGCACCGTCAGCGAATTCATATTTGAAGCGCGCCAGGCTTTCGTCCACATACTCCGGTGCGGCTTTAACTTCATCGCCGCAATAATAGAAATCATGGCCGGGTTCGATCCGGTGATCTAGGATGGCATCGTAGTTGCGCTGGTCAAGAATCAGAATACCGTCGTGCCGTAACGTTGCGTAATACTCGGCCAGTGCCTTGCGCCGGTCATTTTCATTGTGCAGATGGGTGAATGAGTTGCCCAGGCAGATGACCGCATCATAGAGATCGTGCACGTCCCGGTTCAGCATGCGCCAGTCGGCATGGATAGTGCGCAGAATATGACCGTGCTTGCGTGCATTATCGAAGGCCTTCGCCAGCATGGTAGGGCTGCCATCTACACTGGTGACCTCGAAGCCTGCCTTGAGGAGTTGCACGGAATGGAAGCCGGTACCGGTCGCTACATCCAGTACTTTCTTGATACCGAGTTCGCGCAGCTTCTCAATGAAGAACTCACCCTCGGCCTTTGCCCGACCTTCCCAGTCAATGAGTTCATCCCACTTGTCCACGAAGGCATGCACATATTCCTGCTGGTACTTGTCCGACTCGCGGACAGCCACTGGATCATCACCATATTCCTGTTCAGTCTGATGCTTCAAAATGAGTGTCCTTGCGTATGGTGTTGCTCACGGTTTGAATATGGAGCTTGCCTGCACTCCGATTACTGATTGAGGATTCATTTGCGATCCAAACTGATTATTTTCACTGTTTGGACTCGTAGATTACTGTAATATATGGAAATATAAGTGTAATTGCCAGTCTTGTTGTGGTTGACTGGTAACATCCAGAGAGACTATACACAGCCGGGGTATAGAACTAAACGCTAAACGCCTGCTTTATCGGAAACGATCCTTTAGTCGAAGCTAATATCAGGCAACGCTGGACGGCAACTTCCAACCCTGAACGGTGATAAAGGTTTTCAGGCTGTATGCCTTGAACGCACTGACAGTTGCCGTTTCCGCTCTGGAATCTGGTCGGCTACTAGCGCCCCGTTATTGTCCTTCGAGCTGGGTGCCTGGATGGCAGTAAACCCGGGGCGATTCAATCAGAGGTTTTCCTGTTTCCCCGATACTGATAACTTCTCAAATATTTTCAGTAAAGACGCCTTATCCACATAGTGAATGGTTTTCCAGCCTGCCGCCTGCGCACGTGTCACGTTACTCTTTATGTCATCCACAAGCAAAATCTCGCTGGGTGATAGTGCCAGTTGCTTGCTGATATCATGAAACAAACCGGGGTCGCGTTTGCTCTTGCCCATGTGATAACTATTAAAAACATGATCAAAATATTCAAAAAAATGATCCCGTTCGTTCAGCCTGTCCAGCCAGTGCGTCTGATCGCTGAGAATGCCGGTGATAACACCCTGCGCATTTAATTTCTGCACATGCTCAATCATCCATGGCCGTAGTACAAACCCCTCGAGAACGCGTTTTGTTAATTCAGTGTCACTTCCCTTCAGGCCGGCCCCTTCGCGCATACATTTCCAGAATTCATTCTCGGTACCCTGCCCTAGCACAAATCCCGAAGCGTATACTGCGATTCTGGCAACATTCATCATCGTGCCTTCGTCCAGCCCCTGTTCACGTGCCATGGCCCGCAGACCGTTCTGAAAACCCTCGTCGGCGATGACGCCCCCGTAATCAAGCAATACTGCTTTGATTGAATCATTCGGCATAATCCCGACGATAACACAGCATCACAAGCGTGTTCCCTTTGCGTGCAGTGCGTTGAGATCGATAGTCTTTTTGTTTCTCGCTATATTTGCGGGGACCTTCGGATCGACGTTGTAAATTGCGCCGGGGGTCAGGAGCAGGCCATACCAGGAAGTAGAGAAACCCCGCATTAGCGGGGTCTCCTGTTTATGGCCATATCCGTTTCTTGCCAATACAGGAAGCACAGGAACCCTGCAACAGCAGGGTTTACTGTTTCCTGGAATGTCGCTTTTTTAGCCTTGTTGGGACCTTCAAAAAACAACCTCAGACTATCCCTGATAAATACTATACTTAACAGCTCAACCAGCATCCAAGCCGCTGCGCCGGGATGCGTACTTTTACTGCATAGAGGAGATGACAATGAAACTCACTTACGATGTTATAGAAGATGTGTATGACGACACCACGCAGATCAGAACCATGACCGAGCAGGCCAGGATGCCGTCCGGGGACCTCCTGATCCGAACTACATTATATACACCGCATCATATCAGCATGAATGTCACCCACATTGGAGGGAAAAAGAACAGAAAATCACTATTCAAGGCGCTGCGATAGGTTTCACTGTCTGGTCGCAGGTACAAGTGGCTTGATCTGCCCGCCTTGGCCGGTTGCACCCGGTTATCGTTTTATAGCTCGCCGTTACCCGGGCTGCGGGAACAGCAGGTTCTTTAACCGTTACTTCCTGCCAATTACACGACACCCGCGTCGTAACCTTGCACTAAAAGGTCTGCAACTGATCCCTGACCGGAAACTGCTAGTCGGCCAGAAGTTCCACTCGCGCCTCTGCCGTTGCCTTGTCGATCACAACCAGCACGGCACAGAATTCCGGGTACACGCTTTCAGGCGCGACATCATCGGAGCAGGCGCAGCCGGGCAGGATACTGCTATAAAAGATACCCGCCCTCACCTGCAGCCTTTCCTGCGTCTCGGACACGGCGTTGATCGTGACCTTGATATCCCGCTTGCTGGCGTAACTGCCCTGGGTGAGGGCCTGCTGCAGGGGTAGTTGCTCTATGTCCAGTCCCGCGACCTCGTCCTTGAAGGTGTCATTGAACTGGTCGGTCTGCCAGGCAGCGAGCGATTGTGATAGTTGCAGCATACTGGTTATTCTAGAACATCAGTGACCCGCGTCCTGCAATCTTTGATAAAAGGCAGCCTCATCCAGGCCACCAATCTCCAGTATCTTGCGTGCTAATGAAATACCGCTGACGATCCGCAGGCTTGTGTGCGGGACAGACAGCAGCGTCGACAACAACCCGATCACAGCCACATTGGCCTTGCCTGCCTCCGCGGGCGAACGTAGCCGCCGTTTCAGAGTGTCGCCCGGCCAGCCGCCGGGCTCATCCCGGGAGGCAGCGGGCACCACCTTAACTGATCGCGCATGTCACGCGCAGCCGTCAGCGGCGTGCGACTGGCGGACGCCGGCCCTTGCGGTGCCAGCCGAGCACACCGTAGACCAGCACGTTGATGACGACGACGAGACTGCCAAGGATAACCTGCATGTTGCCATCCAGCCCGACAGGATAGAGCAGCGCCAACAGGTAGTGGTCAACAAATCCGCCGCTGTACCCCGCCTGTCCGGCGGCGCTACGCAGCTGTTGTTCCAGCGGAGTAAGCGGACAGACCCAGCTGTTGAATTCCAGTAACGCGGCCCAGATCACGGCCGGCAGGTGCAGCCACGCCAGCCATGGCCACTTGTAGAGCAGCAAGCCGCCGCCCACCACGAACAGTACAAAGGAAAAGTGCAGCAGGACAACGGCAGTAGCCAGCAGATCGTAGAGCATGCCGGTCTACCCGGGAAAAAATACTGCGTCCAGAGAAAGGCAACGTGCGGCTGTACGCACGCGAGGCAAGCGGGAATTACGCGCTGGTACCACCGACGGTGAGTTCATCGATCAGCATGGTGGGCTGACCCACGCCCACGGGCACACTCTGGCCTTCCTTGCCGCAGGTCCCGACACCGGGATCAAGCCGCAGGTCATTGCCGAGCATGGAGACACGCTTCAGCACATCGGGACCATTACCGATCAGCGTTGCGCCCTTGACCGGCGCGGTCACCTTGCCGTTCTCGATCAGGTAGGCCTCGCTGGCCGAGAACACGAACTTGCCGGAGGTGATATCCACCTGCCCGCCGCCGAAATTCACGGCATACAGCCCCTTGTCCACCGAAGCGATGATCTCCTCCGGGTCATGCGGACCGGCGTGCATGTAGGTGTTGGTCATGCGTGGCATGGGCAGGTGCGCATAGGACTCGCGACGCCCGTTGCCGGTGGCACTGACACCCATCAGTCCCGCGTTCATGCGGTCCTGCATGTAACCCTTGAGTATGCCGTTCTCGATGAGCACCGTGTTCTGCGCCGGCGTGCCCTCGTCATCGACATTCAGTGATCCGCGGCGACCGCTGAGGGTGCCGTCATCGACCACCGTGCACAATGGCGATGCGACCTGCTGACCAACCATGCCGCTGAAGGCCGAGGTGCCCTTGCGGTTGAAATCGCCCTCCAGCCCGTGACCAATGGCCTCGTGCAGGAGGATACCGGGCCAGCCGGGTCCCAGCACGACCGGGAGCGTGCCGGCCGGGGCATCGACCGCCTCCAGGTTGACCAGTGCCTGGCGCACCGCCTCGCTGGCGTAACCACTGGCACGGTTTTCATCAATAAAGAAACTGTAATCGGTACGGCCACCGCCGCCGGAACTGGCCTGCTCGCGTCGCCCGTCCTGTTCGACGATCACCGTGACATTGCAGCGCACCAGCGGCCGTACGTCGGCAGCCAGGGTCCCGTCGCTGGCAGCAACCATCATGACCTCGTGCACACCGGCGAGACTGACAATCACTTCCTTGACACGCGGGTCCTGCTGGCGTGCCTCGGCATCGATGCCCTTGAGCAAGGCCACCTTGTCATCCGCGGTCATCCTGTCGAGCGGATCGATGGCCGGATAAAGCAGGTTCTCACCCGCGGTGCGCCAGGCCTGCAACTTGCCCTCGTTTCCGTGGCGCGCAATCGCACGCGCCGCCGTCGAGGCCTGCAGCAGCGCCGGCATCATGATTTCATCGGAATAGGCAAAACCGGTCTTGTCGCCACTGATGGCGCGCACACCGGCACCCTGCTCGATGCTGTGGGTCCCTTCCTTGACGATACCGTCTTCAAGTACCCAGGATTCGAAACGCGTCGACTGGAAATACAGGTCACCGCTGTCGACGGCATGACCCAGCAGTTGTCCAAACACCTTGCCGAGGTCACCCTCGTCCATACCGGCCGGTGCCAACAGGCGCTGACGCGCAATATCGAGATGGGTGCTGTTCATGACTTGTCGTTCAGGCACTGCAGGCGACGGTGTTCGATACTGGGGAAATTACGGCGTGCATTGTTTAAACGACCCAGTTCGATATCGGCACACACGACACCCGGCCCCCGGGAAAGACTGTTGAGGACCGTGCCCCAGGGGTCGACGATCATGCTGTGCCCGTAGGTCTCGCGGCCGTTCAGGTGATAACCGCCCTGGTCAGGTGCGATGACATAACACAGGTTTTCAATGGCGCGTGCGCGCACCAGCACTTCCCAGTGGGCACGCCCGGTAATCGCCGTGAAGGCCGATGGCAGCACCACGAGCTCCATGCCGGCCTGCAACTGCTGCCGGAATAACTCCGGGAAGCGCAGGTCATAACAGACCGCCACACCCATGCGCCCGAACGGTGAATCGACCACCACGACCTGGTCGCCCGGCTCGATGGTCTCGGACTCCGTGTACTGTTCCTCACTGTCGACCAGTTCGACATCGAACAGGTGAATCTTGTCGTAGCGAGCGGCCTGCTCGCCCTTGTCATTGAAGACCAGGCAGGTTGCCCGTACCTTGCTCTCATGTGTAGCCACCATGGGGATGGTGCCGCCAACCAGCCAGATACCATGCCGCGCGGACTGCTCGGCCAGAAACGACTGGATAGTACCGCTGCCATCGGCCTCCCGATGCTCGACCTTGTCCTGCTCTGTCTTGCCCATCAGCGCAAAATTCTCCGGCAGCACGACCAGCCGCGCCTGCTGGCTGACGGCCTCCTCGATCAGGCGTTCCGCTTCCAGCAGGTTTGCACCGATATTCGGCCCGGAGGCCATCTGTACACATGCAACAACACTCATAGTGATCATTCACCTTGCTTCAATCGAACCAGAATAACACAGTAGCAAAAACCAACCGACAACACCCCCCGACACCTGAGGTTATTCAATATCCAGCATCGAGTCAGTAACACTGTCCTCCGGGGCAGCCTGGATCTTGTCAATGACCGGATCGGACCAGGGACCGGTCACCGTGTACTGCTTCCTGGCAATACGGTTCAGCGGCCCGAGCCGGTCTTCCAGCAACGTCTCGGCAACCAGCAACACCGCACCGACGGCTGGCCCGCCCGCCAGTGTGCCGGCAAGCGGCAGACCGGTCTTCACATAGGGGGTAACCGTCACCAGCTCGTCATAATCCTGATCCTCCAGGCCAATCCGGCCGGAGATCTCGATCAGGGCCGCAGGGCCGTTCACGAACAGGTCATTGGTGTAGGCATTGCCGTCATCGAGGACAAAGCTGCCGTCAATCTCGTCAAAACTGAAACCCTTGGCGAACAGGTCACTGAAATCCAGGGACAGCCGCCGCGGCAGGTTGTTCAGGCTGATCAGCCCGAGCACGCGACCGGCCGCACCCGGCTGGACGTCAACCAGTTGTCCCTCGGTCACCCTGATCTCGACCTTGCCTTCCGTGAGCGGCGGGGTAAATAACCAGGGTGGACCCGGCCAGGCCAGTCGCAGGGCACCGGTCAGGGTGCCCTCATTAATACTCTTCTGGTAGCCGAACAGTTCCATCAACTGACCCATTCTGCCGTCAGTGATTTCAACATCGACATTGGTTATCTGCCGGTCACGTTCCACTCGCCAGTGACCGCTGAGACGTGCTGCCAGTAATTCCGAGGACAGCAGGGCGCGCTTGATAAAATACACGCTATCCGATTGCTTGCTGGAGCTGATCTCCATCAGGCCCATATCGGTCTCATCAAACACGAATTCCTTCACGACCACCTGCAGGTCCGGGAATGTAGCCGGAGAAATATCCGTATAACTGTTCGTCGCCTGCTGTTCACGGGTGGCGGAATTGATCAGCAACCGCTGCAGGCTCATGGTCAGCGTGTCCAGCCCCCGGGACGCAGTGGACAGCTCGATGTCACCGGCAATCGCTGCGCCATCGACCTCTATTTCCCAGTAGCTGCCGGCTGACTTCATTGATACCGAGACATTACCGAGCCGGTAACCCAGCACCTCGAGTTCATCAATGCTCAGCAGAAACTCGAGCGGCAGGCCGGTACCCTCGCCGCCCTCGAGATGTGGCTGCCAGTCAGTCAGGCGGAACGCATCAACATTGCCGCTGAATACCAGTTTCCCGGACCCGGGCAGAACCGGCTTGCCCGTGCCAAACACGATCGCACCCCGTTGCAACGCCTGCTGCTGATCTTCGGGCCCGATAACCAGCACACCGCTGAGCAGGTCTGCGTAGTTCACCTGCAATTCCTTCTCGGCGGTATCAACCCGCGCGGCAGTTACGCGCAGCGGCCGTTTTGACTGGCTGTCCTTGCCATAGGGTGCGGGCAGGTCTATGACCGTTCCGACAAGGTCAGAGCTGACAGTCACGCCCACGTTGGCACGCTTGCCACGTTCCGGCATACCCCGAATGGCCACATCGACATACCAGTCACTGCTGCCCGAGGTGGCGACACCCAGAAAACTCTTGCTGTCGATAAAACGGTTAAACAGGTCCAGCGGGCCATCCAGTGTGACATGAGTGACCCGGTCCTTTTTATCGGTCCAGACACGTGCGCTGGCCGGGTGGTCAAACAGTTCCGCCTGCAGCTTGTCTCCCTCGATACCCTTGTCATCGAAGGCAAGCGAGCCCTTGATCTTCGTCAACCTGATATCCGTCTCGTTCAGCTGCAGGGTGTTGTTCCTGAGTGCGATACGGCCGGCCACCTCGATGGGTGCCTTTGTACTGTTCAGGGGCACAACAATATCCAGTCCCAGCGTGACATTCCCCGCTGTTGTCACCCGGTCGACGAAACCGCCGTAGGTCGTACCCAGCGGGCTGCTGCCCAGCTCCGCCAGCATCACCGCTAGCGGGCCGCGTACATTACCCTCCAGCGTCAGGACCGGGTTGGCGATATCCCTGATCTGTGCATGCACACCGTCGAGTGAGGTGCTGCGGATACTGCCGCTACTGCTGACGATATCCATTTTGCGGCCGGTAAACTTGACCACGGCATCCAGCCCGGTGACCGGTGACCACGCCTCGTTATAGTCGAGCACGGCATTGCTCACGGGCAGGTGGGTACGCAGTATGCCCTCACCCCTGTCAAACGGTATCTGGTCGAGTCGGCCATTGACGACGATCTGCCCGTTTGTCACGACACCGCTTTTCAGGCTGCGGTCCAGCCAGGCAACGCCACTCGGTGACATCACCCTTGCCGGCAGGTAGGCATGTGCGCGCCCGATATCCAGATGCTCGACGTCAATCGCAAGGTTGATAGATGGTTCGCCCGCATCCAGTGGCAGGTACAGCCCCATCTTCATGCCCAGCGCGAGATCGGCATTTTTTATCGTCAGGGCATCCGTTGCAATCTCCATGACGCCCTCATTCAGCTGCCAGCTGACCTCGCCCTCGGCAGAGTCAACCGGCAACAACTCGCGGAACAGACGATCATCGAAGACACCCGCGTTGTAACTGGCGATTGTCAGTGTGCCGGAGTCAGAATCACCCAGCACCCCGCCATCCAGCCCGGCCAGCTTGGGAAAGACACCCGACTGCTCGATGCTCAGGCCACTGAAGCGCGCCGAGAAGTGCCTGACGCGTGTTTCCTCGTCACTGCTGTTGATACTGAACGCCAGCTCCTTGATGGAACCACTCGGCTGCAGACCACCGAGCAACTGGCGATGCTCCACTGACAGCCCGGGAATGATGGGCAACAGGGCGCCGAACCCGTCAAGCACAAGCAGCGGGGATTCCCCGCTGATACTCATCCCTCGATCATCCTGCCGTCCCGCCAGAGACAGGTTCGGTGTTGTCCAGCTTCCCTGCTGCTGCTGTACCAGGACATTTTGCACTGCAAACTGCCAGCCCTCGCCGTAACGGCGCCAGCCGAACTGGCCCCGCAGGGTGTCGGCGGCGAAGCTATACGAACGCTTCTCGCCGTGCTGACTGATCGTCAGTGACTCGGTATCGATCTCGCCGCTCATCGAATCAATGCCGTCGTCGCCGATATTCAGCCAGAGCCTGAGGTCAGCGACCCCCTCGACAACCTGGTCATCGGTTAGCAGGCGTCCCAGCACCTCGGTCAGTGCAATCGATTCACCCTGTATATAGACCCTGCCCTGCCAGTCCTGCAGGTAACCGCCAGGGCCGTGCAAAACGGCCTCGACATCAGCACGGTAACCCACCTGCTCCGGCAGCAGGACATGCCCCGTGAGCGTATGCGTCTCACCCTGGCTGCGCAGTGACATGGATACACTGGAGAATCGCTGTGGCGGGTCTTCGGACAGCTGGTCTTCATAGGTGACATTGACATCGTGCACGCTCAACGCCATTTGCAACAGTTCGGTGAGAAATTCACTGTCTTCATCGGGGCGGAATCCTTCCAGGAAGACAACACCGTCAGTGTCACGCAGGACGGTAACATCGGCGCCAATGACATCGATACCGGCAAGCCTGATCTTTTGCTGTGACAGGTATTGCTCGGCATCGATCGTGACACGGACCTCGCGGATAACGAGTGGCGCATGCTCACCCGCCGGATCCGACACCTCGACGTTCCCGAGGCGAATGACGGGATTGGTCGCGCGCCAGGATGCCCGCATGCGTCCGATTGTTACTCGCTTGTTGAGCAACTCACTGGCGGTGCGTTCCACCTCACCACGGTAGACGCTGGCCTCGGGTATCCAGACACGCGCGGCCGTCAGTGCCACGGCAACCAGCACCAGCAGCGCCACCAGCAACAGCCACAGAACGTGCAGCGATTTTTTCAGCATGTGATCGGGTACAGCAAGTCAGGCCAACCGAACGGGTACCGGGTTACAGCGGTACAACGTCATACTGTTCCTGGGAATAGAGGGACTCCACCTGGAACTTGATGGGTTTGCCGATAAACGCCTCCAGTTCGGCAAGGCTCGTTGATTCCTCGTCCAGCAACAGGTCAACCACTTCCTGCGAGGCAAGCACCAGCAGCTGCTGGGTGTCAAACTGGCGTGATTCGCGCAGAATTTCCCTGAAAATCTCGTAACAGGCGGTCTCGGCCGTTTTCAGCGAGGCCCGCCCGCCACAGGTTGGACAGGTTTCACACATCACATGTTCCAGACTTTCGCGAGTCCGCTTGCGGGTCATTTCCACCAGCCCCAGTGACGAGACCTCGGTGATCTGTGTGCGTGCATGATCCTTGTCGAGAAATTTCTGCAGGGCACGCAGTACCTGACGCTTGTGTTCCTCATCGGACATATCGATGAAGTCAATAATGATGATGCCACCCAGGTTGCGCAGCCGCAGTTGCCGGGCAATGGCCTGTGCCGCCTCCAGGTTGGTCTTGAAGATGGTCTCCTCAAGATTGCGGTTACCGACGTAACCACCGGTGTTGACGTCTACCGTGGTCATCGCCTCGGTCTGGTCAAGCACCAGGTAGCCACCGGACTTCAACTGCACGTTGCGGTCCAGTGCCTTCTGTATCTCGTCCTCGATACTGTAGATGTCGAAGATGGGACGGTCGCCCGGGTAATACTCGACCACTGTCTCGAGTTCCGGCATGAACTGGTTGCAGAATTCCCGGGCGCGCTGAAAACTCTCCCGGGAATCGATACGTACCTTTTCTATGCCACTGTCGAGCATATCCCGCATCACGCGGATCGTCAGTGGCAGGTCATCGTAGACAACCGTGCCGGCACTGGCGTCTGCCTCGGCCTCGCTGACGGACTGCCACAGCTTGCTGAGAAACAGCATGTCGGCGCGCATTGCGTCGGCCGTGGCACCCTCCGCCGCGGTACGTGCAATGTAACCGCCGCCGTGCTGGTCTGACATGAACAGCTGGATGATGTCACGCAGCCGCACACGCTCCTGTTCGTCCTCGATCTTTTGCGAGATGCCGACATTGGCGACGTGTGGAATAAACACCAGGTAGCGCGACGGAATGGTGATCTGGGTCGTCAGCCGTGCACCCTTGGTACCCAGCGGGTCCTTGATAACCTGCACGGAGATCTCCTGCCCTTCACGCAGCAGCCGGGAAATATCGGCAATCGTCCCGTCACCGGTTGCCTCCTCGTCTGTACCGCGCGGCACGGCATCCGAGGCATGTAAAAAGGCAGCGCGCTCCAGTCCGATATCGACGAAGGCCGCCTGCATACCCGGCAACACCCGGCAGACCTTGCCACGGTAGATCTTGCCAACCAGGCCGCGACGCTGGGCGCGTTCAATATAGACTTCCTGCAGGACGCCATTCTCGACCAGCGCCACCCGGGTTTCCCGGGGTGTAACATTTATCAGTATCTCTTCGCTCATGCTTCCCTGTGGGCGGACACCGCCTGTATGGCCAAAACCGACTTCAGCTATTTATAACACCTGTGGTGCATGCCGTGTGTTAAATCTTGTGACTGGTGCACCCGCTCGCGTTATAAAATCGTGATATCAAACTGTCTCAGAAGTTCCGCCGTCTCGTAGAGGGGCAGCCCCATCACACCCGAGTAACTACCCTCCAGCCGGGTAACGAACATGGCCGCCAGCCCCTGGATGGCGTAGCTGCCGGCCTTGTCGATCGGCTCACCGCTGTCCCAGTATGCCTCGCACTCCTGAACCGTCAGCGTGCGAAACGTCACACGACTGGACTGGCTCACGACCGCCTCGTGCTCACTCGCCAGCGCAACCGCCGTGATCACCTCGTGATGTCGGCCGGAAAGCATCATCAGCATCTCGATTGCCTGCTCCCGGTTGGCCGGTTTCCCCATCACGCTGTCACCGGCTACCACGATGGTATCCGCACCCAGCACCGGGCATGGCCGCTCGGCAGGTACGGCCTGTAGCCCGGCACGGGCCTTGTCCAGTGCAAGGCGTTCGGCAAACTGCACGGGGGTCTCGTCAGGCGAGCGAATCTCCTCGACATCGGCCGGGAGGATCTCGAACTCGATGCCCAGTTGGTCCAGTAACTGCGCACGGCGCGGTGAACGCGATGCCAGGTAGAGCTGCGGGGACGGCATGGAAATATCGTTGTTAGACTATGGAAAACAATATATTACAACAGATAATTCATATCCGCATCAGGAACGGTGGTAGGGGTGACCGGTGCTGATAGTCCAGGCACGGTAGAGCTGTTCGGCAAGCACGATGCGCACCAGGGCATGCGGATAGGTCAACGCTGACAGCGACCAGCGCTGGTCAGCACGCGCCAGGCAGGCGTCTGACAGGCCATCCGGCCCACCGACCAGCAGGGCGACATCGCGGCCCGATAGCAGCCAGTCATCCAGCTGTGCGGCGAGCGTCTCGGTGCTCCAGGGCTTGCCACGAACATCCAGCGCGACCACGTTGCAGTCCTTCGGCAGCGCCGCGAGCAGGGCCTGCCCTTCCTGCTGGCGCGCCTGTTCGGCAGTCAGTGACTTGTGGCGTTTTGCCGGGGGTATCTCGACCAGATGCAGGCTGCATTCGCGCGGCAGGCGCCTGGTGTATTCCCGGTAGCCCTCGACAACCCAGGACGGCATGCGCGTACCGACGGCCAGCAGGTGAATTCGCACGGGAGTCTACTGCCGGGAATGACGCTCAGGCGTCGGCAATGTCGCGGTCTCCGACCGACCAGAGTTTCTCAAGCGCGTAGAACTCCCGGGTATCGGGCATCATGATATGCACCACCACGTCTGCCAGGTCCACCAGTATCCAGCCGGCATCGCTTTCACCCTCGATACCCAGCGCGCTAAAGCCGTTTTCCCTGGCCTTGACCACGACGTTGTCGGCGAGTGCCTTGAGGTGGCGTGACGAGGTGCCACTGGCAATCACCATACGATCGGTAATCGAGGTCAGACCCTGCACATCGATGACCTGGATATCGACACCCTTGATGTCTTCCAGTGCCGCGGTCACGATCGCCTGCAGACGCTCAGTCACGTCGTCGTCACGGTGTTCTGTGTGTTTTTTATCAGTCATGCTGTGTTCCTGCAGCGTACAAACCTTCGCTGCGAATAAATTCCAGTACAGGTGCGGGTAACAGGTAATCCGCGCGCTGTCCGCTGGCGAGCAGCTTGCGAATCCGGGTACCCGATATATCCAGCTGGCTGACCGGTTGATAGAAAATCAGACCGGACGCACGGCCCTTGAGTGCATCGGCCTCGGTAACCCGGTGCAGTGCAATAAAATCTGCCAGTTCGCCTTCTGCCGGTGGTGGTGCCCCCGGCCGCGTCATCACCACGATGTGTGCAAAATCGGTTATCTCGCGCCAGCGATGCCAGCTGGTGAAGCCACGAAAGGCGTCCATGCCGACCAGCAGGCACAGTCCGGTCGCACCCATTTCCTCGCGCAGCGACCCGAGCGTGTCCAGGGTGTAGGACGGCCCTTCCCGCTCGAATTCCCGGGTGTCGATCGTGAAGGCTGCATCATCGGCAACCGCGGCCTGCAACATGGCCAGTCGCTGCTGCGGTGTTGCCTCAGGCTGGGAACGATGCGGCGGCACGTGGCTGGGTATGCAGCGAATCTCGGCCAGGCCAAGCGCCTGCTGGACCTCCAGCGCCGGGCGCAGGTGTCCGTAGTGCACCGGGTCAAAGGTACCGCCGAGAATACCGATCATGGATCAGCTGAACCGCCACAAAGGACACACAGGGGTGACGCCATCAGGTGCGAATGTGACCGTCGCCGATGACAATGTATTTCAGGGTCGTCAGGCCTTCCAGTCCCACCGGGCCGCGCGCATGCAGCTTGTCGGTACTGATACCGATCTCGGCACCCAGGCCATACTCGAAACCGTCGGCAAAACGACTCGAGGCATTGACCATCACGGAACTTGAATCGACCTCGTGCAGGAAACGGTTGGCACGCGTCAGCGACTCGGTAACGATGACATCGGTATGGCTGGAACCGTAGCGCGCAATGTGGTCCATGGCTGCATCCAGGTCGTCGACAATTCGAACGGCCAGGATCGGTGCGAGATATTCTTCTTCCCAGTCGGCCTCGGTCGCGGCATTGATGCCGGGCAGCAGTTTCTGTGTTGCCTCGCAACCGCGCAGCTCGACACCGGCGGCCTGGTACTGTTGAGCCAGTTCGGGCAACACCCGCGCCGCCATGTCCTTGTTTACCAGCAGCGTCTCCATGGTATTGCAGGTGCCGTAACGCTGTGTCTTGGCATTGACCGCCACCCTGACTGCCTTGTCGATGTCCGCCATGGCATCGATGTAGGTATGACACACGCCGTGCAGGTGCTTGATGACGGGAACACGGGCCTCGGCACTGATGCGCTCGATCAGCCCCTTGCCACCGCGCGGCACGATGACATCAACATACTCCTGCATGCGCACCAGCTCACCCACAGCCGCACGGTCGGTTGTCTCGATGACCTGCACCACGTCAGCCGGCAGACCGGCCCCGGACAGGCCCTGGCGGATAAACCCGGCAATGGCCTGGTTGGAGTGAATGGCTTCAGAACCACCGCGCAGGATGGCAGCGTTACCCGACTTCAGGCACAGGCCCGCGGCGTCGGCCGTCACGTTCGGCCGGGACTCGTAGATAATACCGATCACACCCAGCGGCACGCGCATGCGCCCGACCTGGATACCCGACGGGCGGTAATTCAAGTCCGAAATACTGCCGACCGGGTCCGGCAACTGCGCCATTTCGCGCAAGCCCTCGGCCATGGCAGCAATGCGGGCATCATTCAGTTCAAGACGATCCAGCAAGGCAGCGTCGAGACCGTGTTGTCGGCCAGCCGCCATGTCTTTTTCATTTTCAACCTTGAGCGTAGCGGCACCGGCCTCGATCGCGTTGGCAATCGCGTGCAGTGCAGCATCCTTTTTCCCGGAGTCGGCACGACCGATGTCACGGGCAGCCGAGCGTGCACGTAGCCCCACGGCCTGCATGTACTGTGGTATATCAATCTGTAACGCTTCAGCTTCCGCACTCATCTTGTTCAGGATACCCGCTCGAGTCTTTCAGAGTCCGGCAAGGCCCGCTTGCCCGCCAGTGTCAGCACCAATTGTAACAGTTCATCCTGGGCGTTGCCCGTTGCGCGCCCCTTGCTGATGCGGTCAATACGGGCACAGTGGCGCAACATCAGCCCGCATTGCGCCGCACCCAGGCGTTGCAGGGCACTGGTAACAACGGCCTTGCGCGCCGCCCAGACACGCTGGCGAGTGACAACCGCACCCGCCTGCTGCCCGCCTGCCACCGCGGCGGCCATCACCGCCAGCGTACGGATCTCGCGCGACAGTGCCCATATCACGATTTGCGGCGCCACGCCCTCGGCATTCAGGCCCTGCAGGATGCGGACACTGCGCGCCGCATCACCGGCCAGTGCACTGTCGACCAGGCCAAACACATCGTAGCGTGCATTGTCCGCCACGTGATCCAGGATCGCATCGGCATCAACCGGACCCTCGCCCAGCGACAGGTAGAGCTTCTCGATTTCCTGCACGCATGCCAGCAGGTTGCCCTCGACGCGATCGGCCAGCAGGGCGACGGCATCGGCACTCGGTTGCAGTCCACGACGGCGCATACGCTGTTCAACCCAGCGGGAAAACTCGTGTGTCTTGAGGGGCCAGACGTGGATGACGACGCCCGCCTTGTCCAGCGCCTGCACCCATTTGCCGTTGCGTGCAGAGGCATCCAGTTTACCGGCGGTAACCAGTAACAGCGTATCCTCGGGCGGATTCGCCGCGTAGGCGCGCAATGCCTTCGAGCCAGCGGCACCCGGCTTGCCGGCAGGCATACGCAGATCGATGATGCGCCGTTGTGAAAACAGCGACAGGTTGCCGGCCTGCGACGTCAGTGCATCCCAGTCAAAGCCGGCCTGCACCGTGAGGACCTCGCGTTCATCGTAGCCCTGCTCGCGCGCTGCGGCACGAACGGCATCGGCACTCTCCATGACCCGCAGCGGCTCGTCACCACTGATGAAATACACCGCTGCGAGTTGCTTGCGCAGATGCGCGTCAATCTGTTCGGGTTTGAGTTGCATCGAGTTGTGGTTCAGTGATCCCCGTTTCTTATGTAACCGTCGAGCACATTCGCGCCTGCAAGGTGCTCCTGCAAGTATCAGCGAGTGCGCAGGAGCGCCTTGCAGGCGCGAACAGATTAGTTCGCAACCGCCGCCATCCTCAGGATGGCAAGGTTCACCAGTTCACGTTGCAGGGTGCGCCGCACGACTGCTTCTTCGCGCTCCTTGCTCAGCACGTCGGTGCTGCTGTACAGGTAATCACGCGACATGCTCACCTGCTGTGGCTCCAGCAGCGAGACGTTGTCACCGATCCTGACAGCAAACTGGATGGACTGCGACAGCTGGTACTCCAGCACATTGCCATTACCATTAACGGACAACACATCCTTGTCAAGCGTACTGTTGATAATGACCAGCGTCGCCGTTGCCTCCTGGCTGTCTTCCGTGACAGTAACCTTGTGGGTACGCAGCGCCTCGGCGAAATCGTTCACCAGTGTGCCGTAGGGATTGCCGGCCTGGATATAGGTGACCGCCATCTCCCCTGGCAGCGATGCACTGCCACGCAGCTGGAACCCGCAGGCAGACAGCATCACGGCAAGGCAGACCAGCAGGGAGACAACAGCAACAGCGCGCAATGTCTTCACCCGTCGCATCGCTAGACAACCACGTTGACTAGCTTGCCGGGCACCACGATGATCTTGCGCACC
>CAJQNP010000042.1 GCA_905479705.1 uncultured Gammaproteobacteria bacterium | reverse complement strand
GCTACCCGGGATGCACGGTGGTTGGCGTCGACGGCTCGAAGTCCATGATCGAGCTGGCCAATCAGCGCAAGGCGCGCGCAGGCAATGTGGGTGAGCGAATCACATTCATTGAAGGGCTGATCCCCGGTGTGTCACTGGGCACAGTGCCGTATACGGCAATCATCAGCAACAGCCTGCTGCACCATCTGCACAAACCGCACGTGCTCTGGGAGACCATCCGCGAGTATGCCGGTGCAGGCACGAAGATCTACGTCGTGGACCTGTTCCGGCCGGAGAATCATGCAACAGCCCGGCAACTCGTAGAGGCATATACGGCGGGTGAGCCAGAGATTTTGCGCCGGGATTTTTATAACTCCCTGCTGGCCGCGTTCGAACCCCGTGAGGTCAAGGCACAACTCGAGGCAGCGGGCCTCGACGGGCTGTCGGTAACGGTGATCAGTGACCGGCACCTGGTTGTTCATGGCGTCATCAGCGATGAGGACAAATACAGTTGAGACCCGCAAGCAGGCAGACAACACACATTCATGTTTCGCGCTGTCATCTCCCCGCTGAGATATCCCCGCATGATTGACTGGAAGCTACGCTGGCTGCGTGATCTTTTCTATACCCGATCGCAGCACCTTGCGGAAATTCGCAAACTGCGCAAGCGACTGATGAAGGCCAACCACCTCATCCGCCGCGACCTGGAGCAGATTGCCGAAGTCCAGCGCAAGTTATTGCCGCCGGAGAATCACAGCATCCCGGGGATCACGCTGGCGGCCAGTTACACGCCTTTTGTCAGCGCGGGTGGCGATTACTATGACATCGTCCCGTTGCTGCCCAGCGCGGGGAACGCTGGTCAGTTGGCAATCTACCCGCGCTGGGGTGCCATTATCGCAGACGTCTCGGGCCACGGGCCGGCTGCTGCAGTGGAGGCTGCCATGCTCGATGCCATCCTGCGGACCTACCCGAACCTCAGTGGCGGCCCGGCGGATGTGCTCAACTATGCCAATCGGCATTTCTTCTCGCGCCAGATCCGCGGCAGCTTCATCACTGCCTTTGCTGCCAATTACGACCCTCAGACCTCGATGCTGACCTACACCAACGCCGGGCACAATCCGCCTCTCCTGAAGCGCACCGACGGCCTGCGTGTTACGGAATTCCTCGACGCATCGGACGGCATCCCACTGGGCGTGGATCCGGCACACACCTGGGTGAACGTGGAAACCACGATGGTAGCTGGTGATCTTCTGATCCTGTACACCGATGGCGTGACCGAGGCGCGCGCCCCCAATGGTGAACACTACGGCCCGGAACGGTTGCAGGCGCTGATTGAGGCCAGCGACGCGGAGCCGCAGGCCATCCTGACAGCAATCAAACAGGCCCTTGCGCACCATCGCCAGGGCACCGCCCCCAAGGACGACCAGACCATCGTGGTCATACAGATCAACCCCTAGCCACCGGTGAATGAAGACTGCAAAGGGACGGGCATGGTTAATAAAACCATTCGTCACCGACCAGGAGGCCCTGGTCGAGGTGAAGGATGTTACAGGGCGCAGGTCGTTGCTGGAGACTGCTCGCGGAGTATGGATCGAATTCGCATACCCGGTAACCGGATGCCAGCGAGCCAGGCAGAATGCCCGACCTGTAATCTGCAGCTACACCAGGACCACATGTTTGAATGCCAGAGAACCGGCGAACCGGCTTATCCTGTAACCCGTAGCGCAGCGTTAAACGGCACAATATAACGACAGCGAGCCGTCATCTCGAGGCAATATTGACAGCAATAATTTCATCGCCGTCCCTTGATTAGCGTGACGAATATAATACCCATGGCGATAAGCGTGATCCCCACTGCGTGGTAGATGTGCAGCTGCTCCCCCAGCAGTAAATAAGCCAGGATTACCGTAAACAGGGTCTGCAGATAAAATGTGACGCTTGCCTTCGCGGCTCCCAGCATCGCGATACCGGTGTTGAAGAGCAGGTACATGATGCCGCCACCCGGGATGGCCACGTAGGCGATGGCGACGAGATCGCGCCAGTCAACGCTAATGCGCGGATCATAAATTATTTCCCAGATAAAAAACGGGGTCGAGGCAAGGGTTGCCGACGCAAGGATGAGCACGAGTAACGGTAATCCGGCGAGGCCGATGTTTATCTTCTTTATCATTACGGTATAAAAAGAAAAGCACAGAACCGCGGCAAGAACCAGAAGATCCCCTTTATTGACACCCATGTGGATAATGGTGTCCGGATTCCCTTGTGCGACGATCACCAACACACCCGCAAAACAGAGAATGACGCCGAGGACCTGCAACAGTGTCAGGCGGTCACCCAGGAAAACAGCGGCAAGGATGATTGCAGTGATAGGCCATACCGAAAACACGATACCGACATTGATCGCCGTTGAATGGTGAAGCGCGGTGAACAGAACCCCCTGGGTGAGCGCCAGGCCAAGTGCGCCAATGAGCAGGATGACCTTGTAATGTTCTCGCAGCCGGGCTGCCATCTCCCTGTAATGGGAAGCAACAACAGGGAGCAGGAACAGTGTCGCGAACAGCAGGCGAAAGAACACCAGTGTCCAGGGCGGGGTATATGTGCCCGCCCATTTGACGGCAATAAAAACACCCGCCGCCAGTAGCCAGCAGAGTGCAAGCAGCCCAAGGGCTTCATTTCTTTCACCGGGAGTCTGCGCGGCACCCTGAGAGTGGCCCTTGAT
>CAJQNP010000041.1 GCA_905479705.1 uncultured Gammaproteobacteria bacterium | reverse complement strand
GGCACAGCAGCGTCCGCCACGCCCTGAAGCGCCCCAGTGGGGACAGCAGCGCCCGCCACGCCCCGAAGCGCCCCAGTGGGCACAGCAGCGTCCGCCACGCCCTGAAGCGCCACAGTGGGCACAGCAGCGTCCGCCACGTCCCGAAGCGCCACAGTGGGCACAGCAGCGTCCGCCACGTCCCGCCTATCCGCCGTATCGCTACTAGGTCCTGAAGATGATCCGGTCAGGCTGATCAGGGTGTTCCTGCCAGTCTGACCGGGTGACGTCGGGCACATGCCGCAGATCACCCGGCCTGCCGCGTTTCCTGACCGTAACGCCCGACACGCTGTGCCGGGCGTTGTTGGTTCCCTGTTCTAGTCCACCTTGACCGACTTGCGGCGGGTCTGTTCCTGTTTCGGCAGGGTCAGCTCAAGTACCCCGTCCGTGAAACTGGCCCGGGCCTTTTCCTTGTCGACTGCGGCCGGCAGGGCCAGGGTTCTCTGGTATTCGCCACTGCTCATTTCACGGTGGTAGTACTCGCCTTCTTCCTCTTCCTGCTCCTGCCTGGTGGTTGCCTTGATGGTGACGCTGAACTCCTCTACGGTCACCTCGACATCATCCTTGCTGACGCCCGGCAGTTCGGCACGCACCACGATCTCGTGCTCACGATCCAGCAGGTCTACCTTTGGCTGCTTCCCGGTGAACGGGGCCATCGTTTCCGGAAGCTGCAGCCAGTGACGGCCAAACGGCTGCAGGCCACCGCCTCGTCCGAGTCCTGCGAACCAGCGGTCCAGCTCTTCCCAGGGGTTCAGTGCGCCTGCAGGAGTTCGACGCTGCAGCGCACGATCCCTCTCGCGAGTATCGTTGTTTACTGTCATCTCACTACCCTCCTGTTGATGACTCAACACACGTCCTAATATTTATATAGTTGTGTTTCTGGTCTGCTGCTTTGATAACGGTCAATAAATGTCCCGGTATTTTGTGTAACAATGACCGGCTGCAGATTGATATCCATGTGAATGATTTAACTGGGCTTTGCTGGAGGGGCGAGACAGAAATGAAGTTGATTCGAGCTGAACGTCCAGGCGACACGCCACGGGGAGGGGCCGGTGGGAACCGGGATGCAGCCCGATAATCCAGTGTCGGCACAGCTGCCGCTGATCGAGGCGTTGCAGGATGCGCAGCTGTACGACCATGCGGTAACCAGCCTGCAGCTGATCGAGACACACATCTCCTGGGTCATCCTGACCGGAGAGTACGTCTACAAGGTCAAGAAGGCAGTCGACTTCGGCTTTCTCGATTACTCGACCCTGGAGAAGCGGGCGTTCTTCTGTCGCGAGGAGCTGCGCCTCAACCAGCGTTTCGCCCCGCACATCTACCTCGACGTGATCGAGATCTCCGGTTCCTGCAGACAGCCTGTTTTGCGGGGTGACGGCGAACCGGTCGAGTATGCGGTGCGCATGAAACAGTTTTCACAGGCGGGTTTGCTCAGTGCCCTGGCGGCACAGCACAAGCTCGGCCGTGCGCACATGGATGAACTGGCCGCGCTGGTTCCGGGCATGCACGAACGTGTTGCCGTTGCCGACGAAAACTCCGGGTACGGCCTGCCGGATGATATTCATTACTGGGTGATGGAGAACTTCGCGCACATTCGACCGGCACTGGAACAGCCGCAACAGCGGCAACAACTGGATGAGGTTGAGCAGTGGTGCAGCCAGACCCGTGAAAAATTGCAGGCCCTGCTGACAGGGCGTCGCCGGGAGGGCTTTGTGCGCGAGTGCCATGGCGACCTGCACCTCGGTAATCTCGCCGTCATTGATGGGCGCATCACCGCGTTTGACGGCATCGAGTTCAACGAGCAGTTGCGCTGGATTGACGTGATGAGCGAACTGGCCTTCCTGGTCATGGACGTGCGCGACCGTGGTTATCCACGGTATGCGTGGCACCTGTTAAGCCGCTATCTGCAGCATACAGGTGATTATGCCGGTCTCGCCGTGCTGCGCTATTACCTGGTATACCGTGCGCTGGTGCGGGCAAAGGTCGCCGTATTGAGGCTTCCACAGGCGCGCTCAACACTGGACCGGCAGGACGCCTGGTACGAGTATGCGTCCTACCTGCGGCTCGCCGTCGACGAGGTGCATGCGCCGCCGCCGTCACTGATTATTACCCACGGCGTTTCGGGTTCCGGTAAATCCTTCTATGCATCACGTCTGGCAGAGCAGCTTGGCGCCATCCAGATCCGTTCCGATATTGAACGCAAGCGCCTGTTTGGCTATGCCGCCGACGCGCTAACCCGGTCGGCGGTCGAGGCCGGTATCTATTCTGCGGATGCCAGCACACAGACCTATGACCGACTGGCCGTGCTGGCGCACTCCGTGATTGCCGCGGGATATACGGCGATTGTCGACGCCACTTTTCTCGAGTTTGCACGACGCGAGTCGTTTCGCGAACTGGCGGCAGACATGTCCGTGCCGTTCCTGGTGCTGCACTGCCATGCAGACCGGGATACGTTGCAGGCGCGTATTCATGACCGCCAGGCCGAAGGGGGTGACCCCTCCGAGGCCGGACTCGCCGTGCTTGAGGCACAGTTGGCCGGGTATCAACTGCTGCGGCCGGAGGAGCTTGAATCGGTCATCGATACCGATGCGGGCGGGGACGCAGGTGACGCTGCGATCGCTGGTCTGGTCTCGGCAATTCAGGCCCGCCGGGTACTCGTCACCGATTCATAGCGGACACGTGGTATCGTTATACCCACAGTGTTACTGGCCGATAAGACTGGAATAACGGGGCATTCTGAACTATCGGAAAAATGTACTGGCTTTCCTTTAAAAAGAAAAAAGAACAACCGGTTACCGGGCTTATCCTGCCGGGTGGCGGAGCGCGCAACGCCTACCAGGCGGGTGTGCTGAAGGCGATTGCCGATATGTTGCCGGAGGACGTTGATAATCCTTTTCCCGTTATCTGCGGTACATCCTCGGGGGCGCTCAACGCGGTATTGCTTGCCAGCAGTGCCACCCGTTTCCGCGAGGGCGTCGATCGGCTCTACGGCGTCTGGGCAAATTTTCACGTGGGCAAGGTCTTCAGGACCGATGCATGGACCGCAATCAAGAGCGGTTTTCGCTGGTCACTGACCTTTCTGAGTGTCGGGCTGGTGAAGCGTCAGCCCAAATCGGTGCTCGATAACACGCCGTTGCGTCATTTGCTGGAAAGCCATATCCGCTTTGCGCGCATCCAGCAGGCGATCGATGCCGGTAACCTCGATGCCGTGTCCATTACCGCGTCCGGCTATACCAGCGGTATGTCGGTAACCTTCTTTCAGGGCAAGGATGACCTGAACTCGTGGAAGCGCACCCGTCGCATCGGTCAGCCGACCGAGCTGACGCTGAATCACCTGATGGCCTCGTCGGCCATTCCCGTACTGTTTCCCGCGGTCAAGCTGCGCAATGAGTATTTTGGTGATGGCTCCATGCGCCAGACCGCACCGCTCAGTCCGGCGTTGCACCTGGGTGCGAACCGGCTGCTGATTATCGGTGTGCGCAATCCTCGCCCGGACAAGCCGCCGGAAGATAACCGGCGCATACCGTTTCCGACATTCGGACAAATAACCGGCTATATCTTCGATACATTGTTCATGGACAGTCTCGATGCCGATATCGAACGCCTGCGGCGCATCAATCACACCATTACCGAGACCAGGGACAAGCGCGTGAAATATCACGATACCTCGTTGCGCCAGATCGATTACCTGGTGATCTCGCCGAGTATGGATGTTCGCGAAATCGTGGAGCGCTACGTGGGCAATTTTCCACGTTCCATTCGTTTCCTGCTGAAGGGTATCGGCGCGCTTGCACGCGAGGGTCGCCCGCTGATGAGCTACCTGATGTTCGATGCCCCGTACTGCAAGGAACTCATGGAGCTCGGCTACGAAGACGGCCTGGCCGCGCGCAAGCAGGTGCTGCACCTGCTGGGATATGAAGAGCACGAGGAGGAACAGGAAGCCGCCAGCTGAAGTGACTGAGAACGTTCTATAACTGTCTATTAAATAAGAAAAATAACCCTGCCAGGGCTGTTCACCAGAGCCCCGCTACCCGGTATGGCCGGGTTTGCGCCCCCCCGGGTTTTGTCCTTGTGCTCGCTGTGCGCGGTTGCTGAAGGTGCTCAGCGGGACTGTCTGTCCCGGGCAATCACAGCGGTCATCCTATATACTGCCACTGCCCTGGAAACATGCCACGCAGTTTGCTGGATGTGCATCAAATCGCTGTAATCAGTCAGGATGAAAAGACTATGAGGACCACCCCTTCTCGGCCTGCTGCCAACCGGGCCGCGGGCTTTTACATGGAGGCGTTGCTGTGACGCTGTCTGCCTTTACACTTATCATCATCGGTGTCTTGCTGAATGCCATCGCCCAGCTGGCTTTGAAGATGAGCGTTCGCGAAACAGGCAGTATCGAGTTAAGTACCAGCAGTGTTGTCCCCGTGGCGAGCCATCTGATGAGCGAGCCATGGATATGGCTCGGGCTTAGCTGTTACGGCATCAGTGTCATTGTATGGATACTGGCCCTGTCCCGCGTCGATGTGTCTATTGCCTATCCCATGCTTTCCATCGGTTACATCGTCAATGCGTTTGCCGCCTATGCATTTATGGGTGAGTCGCTGACGCAGGGTAAACTGATGGGTATCGGCATCATCGTTGTCGGTGTCACGGTGCTGGCCCGTTCATGACCGTACTGCCGTTTACCCGGCCCGGCATCGGTGAGGCGGAAATCGAGGCTGTTCGCGAAGTACTCGAATCCGGCTGGATCACGACCGGTCCGAAGGTTCAGGCACTTGAGCAGGAACTCGCCGAGTACGTGGGTGGCGGGGTGCAGATGCGCGCGTTCAACTCTGCGACCAGTGCGCTGGAGGCCGTGTTACTGGTGGCCGGGATTGGTCCGGGCGACGAGGTCATTGTGCCGGCAATCAGTTTTGTTGCCACTGCCAACGTTGTCTTGCGGGTAGGCGCCCGTCCTGTATTTGTCGATGTCGATCTGCATACCCGTAACCTTGATGCCGAGTCCGTGGCTGCGGCACTGACTGCCAGTACGCGGGCGGTGATACCGGTGCATTTTGCCGGTCTCGCCGTGGACATGGAGCCGTTATACCGGCTGGCAGACAAGCATGGTCTGCTGGTGCTGGAGGATGCCGCGCAGGCGATCGGCACCGGGTACCGGGGCAGGAAGATCGGCGCCAGTGGCAACCCGGTGTGTTTCAGTTTTCACCCCAACAAGAACATGACCACCATTGAGGGTGGTGCCGTTGCCTGCAACGACACGGCGATGCTCGCACGGCTCGAGCAGGTGCGGTTTCACGGCATAGCGCGTGACAGCAGCGGGCACATGGATGTACCGGAGTGGGGTGGCAAGATGAACCTGCCCGACGTGAATGCTGCCGTCGGGCTGGTGCAGCTGGCACGGCTCGATGATTTTAACCGCCGCCGCCGCGAGCTGGTGCAGCTGTACTATCAGCACCTGCAGGAGAGTGCGCTGCTGGTGTTGCCGGTCGACGGGGACGGGCACAGCTGGCACATGTTCTGTGTGTGTGTTGATCATGCCGAACTGGGTACCACGCGTGAGGCCATCCAGGCGCGCTTCAGTGAACAGGGTATAGCCGCGGGAATACACTATCCAGCCATGCACCTGTTTTCCCTGTACCGCCGAATGGGATACAGCGAGGGCGACTTTCCGGTAGCGGAGCGGATTGGCTCGCAAACACTGACACTGCCACTGTTTCCGGCGATGCGCGAGTCCGATGTCGAGCATGTGTGTGACACGCTGAATACCATACTAACCAGCTAATAACCGCAAGCCAGCTACGTAACAACGTTTGTATATGAACGCAAAGCAAGCCACTGAAGTGTCAGTCATTATCCCGGTGTATAACGAGCAGGCCGTGTTGCCGATGCTGTTCGAACGCATCTACCCGGTGCTGGATGCAATCGGCCGCAGTTACGAGATCGTGCTGGTTGATGACGGCAGCCGTGACCGCTCACCCGGCATGCTGCGCAAGCAATACCAGGCACGCCCCGATGTGACGCGCGTCGTGCTGTTGCGTGCCAATGCCGGCCAGCATGCTGCGTTGACGGCCGGCTTCGAACACTCGCGGGGCAGGATCATGATCACCCTCGACGCCGACCTGCAGAATCCGCCCGAGGAGATTCCGAAACTGCTGGCGGAGATAGACAAGGGGCACGATTATGTCGGCTCCATTCGTAACATGCGTCGGGATTCACGCTGGCGGCACTGGGCCTCGCGTGCCATGAACTGGCTGCGTGAGAAGATTACCAGCATCCAGATGACCGACCAGGGTTGCATGTTTCGCGCCTACGATCGTGAAATCATCCAGGCAATCCTCGATTCGCGCGAGTCGCAGACATTTATACCTGCCCTGGCCTATACCTTTGCCGGTAATCCGACCGAGGTCGTCGTGGAACACGAGGAGCGTGCCGCCGGCGAGTCGAAGTATTCGTTGTTCAAGCTGATTCATCTGAACTTCGACCTGATGACCAGCTTTTCTATTGTGCCGCTGCAAATCTTTTCCCTGGTCGGCATGGGGATAGCGGTGATCTCTGTTGTGTTTGTTGTCTACCTCGCCATTCGCCGACTCACGCTCGGACCGGAAAGCGAGGGTTTGTTCACACTGTTTGCAATTGCCTTCTTTCTCATCGGTATCCTGCTGTTCGGCATAGGCATGCTTGGTGAATACGTCGGTCGTATCTATGTGCAAGTGCGTCAGCGTCCGCGGTTCCTGATTGGCACCGTGCTTGAGCCTGGCGAACAGCGACAGGAAAACAGCGACGCATGAGCGCTGGCACTGCGCGTGCTGTGGTGTTTGCCTACCATGATGTTGGTGTGCGTGGCCTGTCGGTGCTGCTTGCGCTCGGCGTTGATGTCCGGCTGGTGGTGACGCACCGCGATGACCCGGACGAAAACATCTGGTTTGACAGTGTCGCCGAGCTGGCTGCGCGCAATGATATTCCCGTGATCATGCCCTCTGATCCCAATAGTGGTGACGTCATCGAACAGCTGCGAGCCTGCCAGCCTGATGTGCTGTTCTCGTTTTATTACCGCCACATGCTGGATGCCGATCTGCTGTCTATCCCCCGTATCGGTGCCTTCAATGTGCACGGTTCGCTGTTGCCGAGGTACCGCGGCCGTGTGCCGGTGAACTGGGCCGTGTTGCACGGCGAGACGGAGACCGGTGCCAGCCTGCACCGCATGGAGATCAAGCCGGATGCCGGTGCCCTGCTTGACCAGCAGGCAGTAGCGATTCTGCCCAATGACACCGCCTGGACAGTCTTCCAGAAGATCACTTGTGCCACCGAGTGCTTGTTGCTACGGTGCGTGCCCTTGCTGCTGGAAGGGCGCGCCAGTGAGACACCCCTGGATCTGTCAGCGGGCAGCTATTTCGGCGGGCGCCGGCCCGAGGATGGCCGCATTGACTGGCGATGTTCCGCGCACCAGATCCATAACCTGATCCGCGCTGTTGCGCCACCCTACCCGGGTGCATTCCTTGAACTGGATGGTCAGCGGCTGGACGTGCTGGGCAGCTATTTCCGTGGCCTGCCGGCCCAGGGCCAGGGTCCGCGGATATACTGGCAGGCCGGTCGTTGCCATGCCGATTGTGCCGATGGTATGCAGCTTGAACTGACCCGTATCGCCATTGCCGGTGAAGCGCTTGATGAAGCCGCGTTTCGCACCCGCTTTGCAACAACAGAACTGAATCTTATTTAACACTACAGGAGCACAGACGTGAATATTCTAATCCTCGGGGTGAACGGTTTCATTGGTCACCACCTGTCGAAACTGATCCTTGATACGACCGACTGGCACGTCTATGGCATGGACATGCAGTCCATGCGTGTTGCCGACCTGATGGAGAACGAGCGCTTTCATTTCTTTGAGGGTGATATCACGATCAAT
>CAJQNP010000040.1 GCA_905479705.1 uncultured Gammaproteobacteria bacterium | reverse complement strand
CTTCTCGGGCGACCCGAACTCAGGGACGCCTTCTCGCTGTTCTATATACTGCCCACTTTTTTCAACAGTGACCTTGATCGCGGTTTTTCGATCATCGATTACAACATCAACGAAGAACTCGTGAGTCCGGATGACCTGGATGCCCTGGACAAGCTGGGTATTCTGATCAAGTTCGACCTGGTGCTTAATCACCTGTCGGTGCGCTCACCCCAGTTCCAGAGCCTGTTGTTACATGGCGAGAATTCACCCCACCGGGATTTCTTTATCGACTGGAACGAGTTCTGGGGCGAACACAGCAGCAAGGAAGAGGACGACATACTGGTACCTGACCAGGAGTACCTGGACAAGCTGTTCATGAGGAAGCCGGGTTTACCGGTGCTCAAGGTGCGTTTTTCGGATGGTACGGTCAGGTCCTACTGGAATACCTTCTATCAGAAGATCGACTTTGAGGAAATAACGGCCCGGGACTTCGAAAGTATCGAGGGCATCGATGCGCAGGCAGCGGCGAATCTTGCGCACCATGTGAAGATTCTCGTCAAGGACAAGGACTGCCTGAATACCAGCCACCTGGAAGACCTTGCGGAGCGTGAAAATATTGCCAGTCTCAAGGATGAGATTATCGAGGCTGTCTGTCGCAAGCGTGATTACCTGGGGCAGATGGATCTCAATGCCCGTTCCGAGCAGGTCTGGGAGTTCTACGATGAAACACTGAAGAAACTCGGCGAGTACGGTGCCCGGATTATTCGACTTGATGCCTTTGCGTATCTGCACAAGGAACCTGGCCAGCCGAATTTTTTCAACCGTCCCGGCACCTGGGAATACCTGGAACGCTTGCGGCGTATAGCGCAGAAGTATGAACTGACCATCTTTCCCGAAATCCATGCCGAGTACGGCGCCGGTATCCACGAAGAGATCTCGCAGCAGGGCTACCCCGTCTACGATTTCTTCTTTCCGGGACTCGTGATCGATGCCCTCGAGCGGGGCAGCAACGAGGCACTGACGCGCTGGATTGCTGAAATCAGGGCCAATGGAATTCAGACCATCAACATGCTCGGCAGCCATGACGGCATTCCGGTGCTTGACCTCAGGGGCAAGCGGGTGAATGGTATGTACCAATCGGGATTGCTGGATGATGAGCAGATCGAAACCATCATGGAGCGAATTATCGAGCGGGGCGGCAGGACCAAGAACCTGTACGATGCTGACGGCAGGAAGATAGACTATTACCAGGTCAACGCGACCTTCTTCAGCGCGCTTGGAGAAGACGAACGCAAGTTGCGCCTGGCCAGGGCGATTCAGATGTTCATGCCCGGTGTCCCGCAGGTCTGGTACCTGGATCTGTTTGCCGGCAAGAATGACTACGCGGCGGCTGACACGGGCGATAGTGCCAAACACAAGGAGATCAACCGTACCACGCTGACATTGGCTGATATCGAGGCCGGGCTGAAACGCCCCGTTGTGCTGGACCAGCTCGAGTTGATCCGGTTGCGCAACAATTCACCCGCGTTCGAGGGTGAAATGGAGATCACCGGGACCGGGTCCAGTACGTTGCACATTACCTGGCGGCACCCGAAGGCCACCGCAACGCTGAAGGCAGACCTCGGCAGCCACGATTTCACAGTTAGCCACGGTAATGGTGCGGATGATGAGATCCTGATGTCGTTCATTTCATAAGGTATGGCAATTTACAGGCTTAACAATCACAGCTGCCACGGTGGAGTACAAGCATGAAAATCCTTGCCACAGACCTGGACCGGACATTATTGCCGAACGGTAGCTGGCCGCCGGATTCCGGTGCCATCGACCTGTTCAATGAACTCACGGCAAGGCACGAGGTCGTGGTCGTGTATGTAACCGGCAGGAACCTGCGACTGACCGAGGACGCCATCGAAGAGTACGGCATTCGCCATCCTCATGTGCTCATTGGTGACGTCGGCACCTCGATCCGTAAATACGACCAGCATGGCTGGGTAGCACACACTGGCTGGGATGCGCATGTCAGACAGGCCAGTCCCGAATGGGATGGAGACGCGATTCGTTTCGCAGTGGCCGGTGTTGAAGGCCTGACGGAGCAGGAGCGCGAGCACTGTGGTCCCTTCAAGCAAAGCTACTATGTCGATCATGACAGCCACGAGACCATTCTTGAGGCCGTCGGGGAACGGGTTAAAGGCAGGTTCGACGAGGTCATTGTCTATAGCCATGATTCCCGCTCCGGCAAGGGTCTGCTCGACCTGCTTCCACAAAGCGCGACCAAGCAGACCGCACTCGAGTACATTGCTGACGAATTCGGTGCCCGTCGTGAGGACGTGGTCTTCTGCGGCGACAGTGGCAACGATGTCTTTCCGCTCACGGCCGGATTTTCAGGTGTGCTGGTACGCAATGCGGACGATCAGCTGGTCGCCAGTGTCCGGCAGGCCGCCGCGGACAGCCCGCAACTTCAGGTCTATTTTGCTCGCGGCGACTTCCAGGGTCTGAATGGTTACTACACCAGTGGTGTCATCGAGGGGGCCTACCACTACGGAGTATTCAGCGATCCGCTCTGAAACCAGCGATGCCCGATCAGTGACTGACAACACGACAACGACCTACCCGATACGCCCCGGCAGCCGCTACCCGGCAGGGGCCTCGCCGGTGCCCGGTGGCATCAATTTCTCCATCTATAGCCGGCATGCCTCGCACGTTGAGTTGCTGCTGTTCAGCGCGGCGGACAGTCCGCAGCCGTTCCAGGTCATCGCGCTGGAGGCGCGGCTGCACCGGGTGTTTTTCTTCTGGAGTGTGCTGGTCGAGGGCCTGCCGACAGGGACCCACTATGCCTGGCGTGTCGACGGGCCCGCTGATACCCGGGATTCCGGGTTTCGTTTTGATGGCGAAAAGGTGCTGCTTGATCCCTGGGCGCGCGCTGTCAGCGACTCGCTGTGGCAGCGCGCCGCTGCAGAGGCACCGGGCAGTAACATGGCCACGTCCATGCGTGGCGTGGTGGCGTCGGACGAGTACGACTGGGGTGACGATGAAACCCTGGGTTGTATTCGCCCGGAGCGTACCGTCATCTACGAGATGCATGTCGGTGGCTTTACGCGGCATCCGAATTCCGGCGTCGACCAGCCCGGGACCTTTCTCGGCGTGGTCGAGAAGATTCCCTACCTCGCGGAACTCGGCGTGACGCATATCGAATTGTTACCGGTGATGGCCTTTGATGAACAGGATGTCCCGCCGGGCGTGGCACAGCGGGGGCATCACAACTACTGGGGCTACAGTACTCACAGTTTTTTCAGTCCGCATCCCGGTTACTGCGTCTCGCCTTACCCGGGTGCCCATGCCAACGAGTTCAGGGACATGGTCAAGGCGCTGCACGAGGCGGGTATCGGCGTCATCCTCGACGTGGTCTTCAACCACACGGCCGAGGGTGGCGCGGGCGGACCGCTCATTAATTTCAAGGGATTCGGCAACGAGACCTTCTACCACCTCGATCCCGAGGATCGGCGTATCTACCGTGATTACACCGGCTGCGGCAATACCGTCAACTGCAACCACCCGCTGGTGGCACGTTTCATCCTCGAGTCTATCGAGTACTGGGTGCGCGAGATGCACGTCGACGGTTTTCGCTTTGATTTGGCGAGCGTGCTGTCACGCGGCGAGAATGGCAAGCCGCTCTACCATGCCCCGGTGTTGTGGAACATCGAGTTCTCAAACGTGCTCAGCGATACCCGCATCATCGCCGAGGCCTGGGATGCGGCAGACCTTTACCAGGTGGGGGATTTCCCCGGCTTTCGCTGGGCCGAGTGGAATGGACAGTACCGCGACGTGGTGCGCCGCTTCGTGCGTGGTGACAAGGGTATACACGATGAACTGGCACGCCGCTTCAGCGGCAACAGCGACCTCTACCAGGACGATGACCGGCTGCCGACCAACAGCGTCAACTACATTACCTGCCATGACGGCTTCACCCTGCATGACCTGGTGAGCTACAACGAAAAACACAACGAGGACAACGGCGAGGACAACCGCGACGGCAATAACCATTCCCACAGCTGGAACTGCGGTGCGGAAGGCGCCACCGATGATGCGGATATCCTCGCGCTGCGCCACCGCCAGGCAAAGAACTTCATGGCCATCCTGTTACTCAGCCAGGGCGTACCCATGATCAATGCCGGTGACGAGGTGCTACGCACCCAGCAGGGCAATAACAATGCCTGGTGCCAGGACAACGAGCTGGGCTGGTTTGACTGGAGCCTGACGCAGACCAACGCGGATATGCTGCGTTTTACCCGGCAGATGATCGCCTTTCGCCGCCGCCATGCCTGCCTGATGCACTCCCGCTTCCTGAGCGGGCTGGAACGGGAAGGGCAGCATTTTCCGGATATTACCTGGCACGGGGAACGTCTCCACCAGCCGCATTGGGAAGATCCCGATTCCCGGGTGCTGGCCTGCACGCTGGGCGCGGTCGATGCCTGGGAAGATGACCTGTTCGTGATTCTGAACATGCAGGAGGCGTCGCTGGACATGCCCCTGCCACCGGTCGCCGAGGGCCACTGGCACCTGGCCATCGATACGGCCGGGCAAGCACCGCTGGATATCATCGCGCCGGCCGGGCAGCCCGTGCAGGACATGCCCGTGCGCCGTGTACAGGCGCACAGTGTCGTGGTGTTTGAGCGGCGCTAGAAAATTCTGTCGCTGCAGGCCGGGTTCTTGCGATACCCGGATGGCAATAGTCCGCGTCAGTCCCTGTCCTTGCCGGACGGCACAACCGTCAGGCGTGTCTTGCCTGCCGGCCGGCTGACAACCGGGTCATACATGTAGTGACGTGACCACGGGATGTCGTTGTTGCTGGAGTGATTGAAGACGACCTGGTAGAGCTGCAGTTCACCGATGTTAAACGCGGCCGTTGAGCCGTGCAGGTACAGGCTCCACGCCCTGACGAATTCCTCGTCCATCATGTCGGTGATAGTGTCGCGGTGTTCATCAAAACGCTCGGTCCAGAGTTCCAGGGTGCGGGCGTAGTGCAGGCGGATATTCTCCACATCCAGCACGCTCAGCTTGTTGGGCTCAAGGATCTGCGCCAGTTCACTCAGCGCCGGTGGCCGTGCCCCCGGGAAGATGCGCCGCTCTATCCAGGCATTCATGGGGCCCTTGTTGATGCGACCAATGGTGTGAATCAGGCCGCGACCCTCTGGTTTGAGGCTGCGCCGGATAATCTCACCCAGGTTTTGATAGTCGTGCTGGCCGACATGTTCCAGCATGCCGACGGAAACAAACACGTCGTATTGCCCGCGTATGTTGCGGTAGTCGTCGAGCACGTACTCGATCTGTCCGGATAGACCTTCCTGTTCTGCCTGCTGTCGCGCGTAGCTGACCTGCTCGTGCGAGATATTATAGGCAGTGACCCTGGCGCCATAGTGTTTTGCCATGAAGCGCGCCAGCCCGCCCCAGCCGCAACCGGCCTCAACCACGCTGTCACCCGG
>CAJQNP010000039.1 GCA_905479705.1 uncultured Gammaproteobacteria bacterium | reverse complement strand
TCAGCCAGTGCCGCGGCGTCGTTGATCAGCATCTTTTCCGCCTGTATAGCGCTGCTGAACAGCACCAGCAGCAACACGGGCAGAAGCTTGCAAACGTTTATTCTCATCGTCAGGCCCCCTGTATTCAATTGAACGGCTTGTTTTCGAATATTCTGCAACCACCTGACACCCTCAGAAGAACACACGGTACGCCGTCAGAAACCCTGCCAGGTACAACAACGGGTAGCCCCAGATGATCAAATGATCGATGCGTCTGGCCTGTGAAAGCCGGTCGTTGACCTCCATATGGCCACGGCAATCGCTGCCATCAGCCTGACAAACCAGCGTTGTTTGCAAATGCCGGTCATGTATCAGGATCAATCCGGCGCATCAAAGGCGACTGTCAGCGCCTCGATATTGGCCCGCATCACTGTCATGAAGTCCCCCGTAGCCGGGCGGTTCATAGCCGGCCTGAAGAGCACGGTTTGCACACCCAGCCGCTCAAGCCCCTTGCGTGTCTCCATGCGTGGATTGCCCTCCCACAGCATCCAGTGGCTTGCCTGTCTCACAAGCATAGACTGCAACTCGCGCCACGACGAGTCGTCCGGCTGCACTTCCGGCTCCCACGTCACAGACCGTAACTGCAATCCATAACGGCGCGCCATATACTGGTAGACCGGGTGCGAGGCCAGCAGCGGCAGGCCGGGCTGCGCGGCTGCAAGCGCCTGCATGCGGCTATCCAGTTGCAACAGCTCTTCCTGCAGGCGCTGCAGGTTTTCATTAAAGGCAGCAGCGCGTTCAGGGCGCTGCCTGGACAGGGCAGCAGCAATCTCCCCGGCCTGTTGTGCCGCCTGGTTAAAATCCAGCCAGGTGGTGAATGCCGTCCCTGCATGCGCATGATCGCCATCCGGACCGTGTTGGTGTGTTACCCCTTCAGTCACAGTTATGTAACTCCCGGCAAGACCACGCGAGGTATCAACCAGCTTGCGCCGCGGTAGCGATACCCGCTCTATCCACTTCGCATAACCGGCACCGTTCAGCAGGATCAGGTCGGCACCCTGGTAGCCGGCCACGGTATCTGCATCCGGCATCCAGAAGGCCGGATCAACAGCGGCCGGTGCCGGGAAGTGCACCTCGACGTGCCCGCCACCGATACGCTCGGCGAAATAGGCCAGCGGATAATTGACGCTATAGACAACCAGCCGGTCCGCCGCCACTGCAGACATACAGCCGCACAGCAGCAGACCCCAGACAATCCACTGGATCACAGAGATGCGGAAAAGCCGGCCATGACATTCAACACTCATCGCAGTATCAACCCCTGCACCAGCGCGGCACTGTTTATATGAATCAGCCACAGCAGACCGGCGCACAACACGGCACTGACCGTGACGATAATCAGGATCTCGGCCGCCAGCAGCCGTACCGTTGTCATGCGACTGCAGCCGATACGAAAGATGGTCTCCAGTTCTTCACGGCGAATACGCAGAGACAGCGCAAACACCAGCACGATCGTCAGTAGCGTGGCGATCGCCACGATGACGATGACGGCATCGATTACCTGCTTGATGCGAAAGATACTCTCCATCAGGCCATCAATCACCGTGTTCGGCCTGACCAGCTGATAGCGGCTGTCATCGATAAAGCGGCCGCGCAGCCGGGCTGCCGCCTTGTCATCATCCGGCACTACCAGCAGCGCTGTCAGCGGATAGTCTGCAGCGCTGCCGTGGAAGTGAAAGCTGTCGATGTTTTCCGGGGTGATTTCGGTGTACTGCACCAGCCTGGCATTCGCCGTGACCGTGCCGGCATCTTGCCTGAGGATGACCGAGCTGTCCGCCGTCCTTGCCAGGTCCTGGTGGCCATGGCCGAGCCCCTCGATCACCCACGCCGTCTTCACATCCACGAACACGGCACGGTCATCGGGGCTGTGGCTGTCTGCCAGCACCCCGGCCACGGTCATCTTCAGCGGATAGACACCGGCGATATCAAACAGGTTGTCCGGTGAGGACACCAGGCTGTCACCGACGCCAATGCCCAGTCGCATAGACACCTCGGCACCGATCACCGCCTCGCCAAGCAGGCCGAACAGCCGGCCCTGCGCAAGCTGCAGACCGCGAAAATCGAAGTAGTCCAGCGTGGTCCCCACGATCGGTGCGCCGCGCGCCATGAAACGAACATACAGCGGCAGCGGGTAAGCCAGTCCACTTTCATCGATCACTGCAGGCGCACGCATGTCGATGCGCGCCGGCACCTCGTCGTCGAAGTACAGGCTGCTCATCACCAGGTCCAGCGCACTGCCAGCGGCACCGAGCAACAGCGGCGTATCCAGTGCACGCGTGCGCAACTGCCGCTCGCTCTCATTCAGCAATGTCTGCAGTGCCAGCGGCAGAAAGGCGACCAGGGTAATACTGGCGATCAGCACCAGGGTCTTGCCACGGTTCCAGGTGACATAACGCCACGCGACGTACAGGCTGTCCATCACGACGAGGCACCGCGAAAGTCCGCGAAATCCTGCACCCGGTCAAACCGTGGCAACAGTTCATGGTCATGGGTCACGGCGAGCAGGGTCGCGCCGTTGTCATCGACACGCGCAAACAGCATGTCGAGGATCAGCTGCTTGTTGTCCGGATCGAGATTGCCGGTTGCCTCGTCGGCAAGGATCAGCGCCGGTTGCGGCAACAATGCACGGCAGATGGCCGCACGCTGTTGTTCACCCTGCGACAGTGCATGTGCCGGGTGCGATTGCAGGCCGGCAATGCCCATCTGGTCGAGCAGCTCGAGTGCGCGCTGGCGCACCGGGCGGTTGAGCGTCAATGCAGATGAAATGCGGTAGGGATGCAGCACGTTATCCAGCACCGACAGGTAGTCGAGCAACTGGAAATTCTGGAAGACGAAGCCGATGTTGGTAATCCTGAAGCTGCGCCGCGCGGCATCCCCCAGTTGGCTGACCGTGGTTTCCCCAACCTGCACCTGCCCGGCATCCGGCACGCTGATACCGGCAATCAGGTTCAACAGCGTGGTCTTGCCCGAGCCGCTGGGACCGATCACGGCCAGCTTCTCGCCGCTTGCCACGGACAGGGCCGGCACCTGCAGGCGGAAGCCCGCACCGGGGTAACTGAAGCCAAGTGTCTGAATGGAAATCATCTTTTCCCGTGTCGCCGTACCCATTCTGCGCCTGCTATATAAACCATGTGAATCAGCCCTTTACAACATACATACAGGGGTGTATTTTTCGCCATACAGACCTGTATGGTAGATCATGTGACTGCAGCTGACAAAGCAAGTGCACCGCTTACCCGCACCGACTGGCTGACCGCCGCCATCGAGACCCTCGGTGATGGCGGCATCGCCGCCGTGTCCATCGTACAGCTTGCCAACACGCTGGGTGTAACTCGCGGCAGCTTCTATCACCACTTTACAGATCGCGAAGATCTTTTGCGCGCCATGCTCGACTACTGGGAGAAACGCTGGACCGTGGATATCCGCGAACAGGTCAGCGCACAGCAGTTGTCAGCGGCCGACATGCTACGGGCCCT